>JAOZNO010000276.1 GCA_029933755.1 Bacteroidales bacterium
ACCATTTGCAATTGTTCTTATTTTTAAATAGTTTTATAAGCAATATACTAAAGCCCAACGATCTTATTATGAGACTACGAAATTTAAAATTCAGAGCCAAGCTTTCTTTAGCGTTTGGAACAATGATTATTTTGCTTCTTTTGAGTGGACTTATTGTTAACACCAAGCTGCAACAACTAATTAATCATGCTCAGGATAATAGTTCTGGTCACCTTTTTCGTGAAAAAATGGATAAGCTCTATATTGAGCATCTAATCTGGACAAAAAAAGTTAGTGAGGTTTTTTCTAATGATCAAATTACACATATCGATATACAAACTGATGATCATAAATGTAATTTGGGTAAATGGTATTACGGTGTTGAAAAAGAAAAGCTGCTAAATAAGCTACCTGAATTAACAACAATAATAAATAAAATGGGTGATCCTCATAGTAGGCTTCATAAATCCGTAATTAGAATAAATGAACTTCTCGCGTCAAATGATTCAAATAAAATAGATAAAATTAAAGAAGTATATAACTCTCAAACGATGGAAAGCCTTGAGCAGGTAGTTCAAATTCTTGAATCAGTTATGAAAACATCGAATGAGATCGTAATTAATGATGAAGAAATTTTACAGGAACAAAAAAAAATAAATCTATTAATGATTGTAATAACTATTACAGGAGTTATTATCAGTATTGTCTTTGGATTTTTTATGACTAAAAGCATTGTAAACTCAATAAATCGCGGGGTTAATTTTGCTAATAATATTGCAAATGGAAATTTAAATGCCACTTTTAATTTGGATCAGAAAGATGAAATTGGGTATTTAGCGAAACAGTTAAATACTATGTCGCAACGATTAAAAGACACAATTGTAAAAGTTAACACTATTGCCACAGAAATAAAAGAATCGGGTAAAGAAATTACAATAAGTTCACAACAACTATCAGAAACAGCAAATCATGAAGCAGTTTCTGTTGAAGAAATTTCATCATCAATTGAAGAGATTTCATCTAATGTTCAACATGCTACTGATAACTCAAAAGAAACTGAAAAAATCACAAATGCAACAGCTAATGATGTAATTAATGGTAGTGATGCTGTTCAAAAAACAGTGGATGCAATGAAATCAATAACCGAAAAAGTTACTATTATTCGAGATATTGCTTTTCAAACAAATATATTAGCATTAAATGCAGCAGTTGAAGCTGCCCGTGCCGGAGAAGTAGGAAAAGGCTTTGCAGTTGTTGCGGCAGAGGTTAGAAAATTGGCAGAAAGAAGTCAAAATGCAGCAAGTGAAATTGATGAATTTACAAACTCAAGTTTTCAATTAGCAGAAAATACAGGAAATTTATTTAAAGAAATTGTTCCATCCATGCAAAACACTACAAACTTAGTACAAGAAATGAGCTTGGCCAATATAGAAATTAATTCAGGAATAGACCAGGTAAGTTCTGTAATTCAGCAAATTAACCTAGATACTCAGCAAAATGCAGCAAATTCAGAACAAATGAAATTAAATTCACACAAATTATTTGAAAAGGCAAAAGAACTTGAAAAAGCCGTTTCATTTTTTAAGATCTAATTACCTGTAATTTCAGCCATCCTCTCTTATCATAGTCCGCAATGATATAATATTGCCCCTACGGATATTCTTTTTTGTTTCTCGTTACAAACAACTTCTTTTAATACAAAACAAAAACTTCCCTAAAAAACTTTATCTTCGCATCTACATTTTTTAAACACACAAATGAAAACAAACGAAAAAAAACTATTCTTAATTGATGCTTATGCATTGGTATTCAGAGCATATTATGCTTTTATAAATAACCCTCGAATAAACTCAAAAGGTTTAAATACTTCTGCTGTTTTTGGCTTTACAAATGCATTGGATGAAATTCTGAAAAAAGAAAAACCAAGCCACATAGCGGTTGTATTTGACCATAAAGGTGGTAGTTTTCGTAAAAAATTGTTTCCTGACTATAAAGCAAACCGCAAACCTACGCCTGAAGATATTATAAAATCTGTACCATACATAAAACAAATTCTGGAAGGTTTTAAAATACCCATAATTGAGGTTCCAAACTACGAAGCAGATGATTCAATAGGTACACTTGCAAAACAAGCAGCAAAACAAGGCTACAAAGTTTTTATGATGACACCCGATAAGGATTTTGGACAATTGGTTGAAGAAAACATAATTATGTACAAACCTGCACGCAAAGGTAAACCTGTTGAAAGAATGGGTGTTTGGGAAATTAGGCAAAAATATGGTATTGACAGACCGGAGCAGGTTATTGATATCTTAGCACTTTGGGGCGATGCAGTGGATAATGTACCAGGTGTACCCGGAATTGGCGAAAAAAAGGCTTCAAAACTAGTGGCTGAATATGGTAGTGTAGAGGGAATTTATGAAAACCTACATAAACTTTCAGGTAAGCTAAAAGAAAATCTGGAAGCTTGTCGTGACACCATAAAACTTTCAAAAACACTGGTTACCATCCCTTTGGATGTTCCCGTTCAGTTTGATGAAGACCTATATGAACGAAAGGAAATGGACAAAAAAGCACTTACTAATCTATTTGAAGAGTTGGAATTTAGAACCATTGCAGGACGGGTAATAGGTACACGGATGGCAAATCCTCAGGCAAAACAACAAGGAGCTGTGCAAGGTTCATTGTTTGATATGCCAGCTCCGGTTGAACAACAAGAAACAGTAAGTACTTACGACAACATTAGCACCATTAAACATGACTACACTTTAGTAGAAAATGAAAGTGACAGAAAAAAGCTAATTGAAGCATTATCGTCACAAAAGGAATTTTGTTTTGATACGGAAACTACCGGATTAGAAATTCATGTTTCTGAAATTGTTGGTATTGCCTTTTCATACAAAAAACACGAAGCATTTTATGTAAACCTACCAAAAGATTTTGAAGAGGCACAAGCAGTTCTTAACGAATTTCACAGCCTTTTTCAGGATAAAAACATTCGAAAAATTGGCCAGAATATAAAATTTGACATATTAATGTTAAAAAATTATGGTATTGAAGTAGCCGGTGAACTTTTTGACACAATGTTGGCGCATTATCTGCTTAGACCAGAACAGCCACATAACTTTAATTACCTGGCAGAAAATTATCTGAACTACCAAGCGGTAAAAATAGAAGAATTAATAGGGACAAAAGAGAAAACTCAATTAAACATGAAGCAGATTGCGCCTGAAAAAATAACGGAATATGCCGGCGAAGATGCAGATATCACACTTCAACTAAAAGCAGTTTTTGAACCAATGCTTGCAGATAAGAACTTAAGTCAGCTTTCTAAAGAAATTGAAATGCCTCTTATTCCGGTATTAGCTGAAATGGAGTACATAGGTGTAAATTTAGATGTTGAGAATTTAAAAAGCTATGCCTCTGAGCTTAGAGAAAAAATTATTGGTATTGAAAAGCTTATTTTCCAATATGCAGGAATGGAATTTAATATTGCTTCGCCAAAGCAAATGGGCGAAGTGCTTTTTGACCGTATGAAAATTATCAGTAATCCTAAAAAAACAAAAACCGGACAATATGCTACCGGTGAACCGGAATTAGTTAAAATAAAAGATAAACACGAAATTATTGAACAAATTTTAGAATACAGGGGTTTACAAAAATTATTAAATACCTATGTTGATGCTTTACCCAAATTAATTAATCCAAAAACAGCCAGAATCCATACATCATTCAACCAGGCAATTGCAGCAACAGGCAGACTAAGTTCATCAAACCCCAATTTACAAAACATACCAATCAGAACAACTGAGGGTCGTAAAATTAGAAATGCTTTTATTCCTTCAAATAAAGAAAACCTAATGTTTTCAGCTGATTATTCGCAAATTGAGCTTCGTATTATGGCACATATGAGTGAAGATGAAAATATGATAAAGGCTTTTGTTAATGGTGAAGATATTCATACCGCAACGGCAGCCAAAATCTTCAATCAGAACTTAGCAGATGTAACAAAAGATATGCGTAGCAGGGCAAAATCAGCAAATTTTGGTATTATTTACGGAATTTCTTCTTTTGGACTGGCTCAAAACTTGAATATTAAACGTGGTGAAGCCAAAGAATTGATTGACAATTACTTTAAAACTTATCCAAAAATTAGAGATTATATGGATAAACAAATTGCATTTGCTCGTGAAAATATGTGGGTAGAAACCTTAAACGACCGCAGGCGTTACCTTCCGGATATTAATTCGCATAACGGAATTGTTAAAGGAGTTGCAGAACGAAATGCCATTAATGCACCCATACAGGGTTCAGCTGCTGATATCATTAAAATTGCTATGATTAAAATTCATAATAAGTTAGCTAATGATCATTATAAGTCGAAAATGATTTTACAGGTACACGATGAATTAATTTTTGATGTTGATAAGGATGAAGCAGAAAAACTGAAAGCAATGGTAAGCTATGAAATGGAAAATGCAGCAAAACTAAGTGTACCCTTAACTGTTGATTCAGATATGGGAAAAAACTGGCTGGAAGCGCATTAGCACATTGAACGTAATCACGAGTCACAAGGCCTGAAAAAACGCCCACCAAGTGATATGACAACTTATCCGCCAAGCCGCTCCAAGCGGCTAGGCGGGTTTTAGATCACATTTTTGTAATTTACTCATTTCCTGCTTCTTTTAAAGAAGTTGTCATTAGTAACAGAGTGAAGTGATCTCCCAAAGTATGCTCTGAGCTTAATTTTATGTAATTGCCTGCCTTGCTTATTGGTTTTGCTTAAGTAATTTTCACTATATTTGTAGATAAACTTACCTAACGGTTTAGTGTGTTTTCACAAAGGCCTATAATACAAACAATTACAATAAGTTAAGTAATGTAGTTAATTTATTAAGAATCAAGGCTTTGCGACTTCGCGGCTTTGCGAGAAACGAAAATATAACGAAGTATTATTACCATAAACGCCAAAGCATGACTAAAGAAGAACTTCATAGAAATGTAAAGCAGTTTGTTTATCAAACAATTATGACTTTCAAAAATTATAGTGGTGAACTTAATAAACCATTAACCGACCAAATTATTCAATCTGCTACCAGAATGAACGCCCGTTGTCGTGAGGCTTGTGAAACCGATATTGAAACAAAAGCTCAATCCGACTTATATCAATGTAAAGATTTCCTTGAAGAAGTAATCTATTTATTAAATTTATTAGAACACAAAGAAATACAAAACGAAATAAATACAGAAAACATAATTTTGGAAGCTGTAGAAATAAAACAAATAATTACAGAACTTTGTAACGACACTACGGTACAAATTTAAAAAGGCTATGGTTTAGTTTGCCTGACCGCCGTACTTTACACTATGGAAGGCGGGTCTGGAACATTTTTAATATCAGCACTGCTTATTTCTAGCAAGTAATTACTAATGTTTCGCACCTGTGAAATCTAAAACTAATTACCTGTCATTCTGTTAATTATGTGGCCTTATATTCTTTGCGTAGCTTTGTGATGACTTTGTGCTACTTTGCGAACGGCAAAGCCCTCAACGCAGTTAAATAGCTATTACACAGAGTTACACAAAGAATGCGCAAAGTTACACAAAGAACAA
>JAOZNO010000277.1:0-4111 GCA_029933755.1 Bacteroidales bacterium
CTAAGAATTTTTCATAACTTTGGACAAATTCGAATATTATGTCTGCTGGACAAGGATTATTAAAAGAAAATTTTAAAATTTCGTTGGATTCAATCAGGTCAAACCTGCTTAGGTCTATTCTTACCATATTAATTATAGCTATAGGTATTATGGCTTTAGTTGGTATATTAACGGCTATTGATGCTATAAAAAATTCAATTAGTAGTGAGTTTATGCGCATGGGGGCTAATACATTTACTATTGAAAGTCGTGGGATGCGTGTACACATTGGTGGAAACCGTTATAGAGCGAAAAATCATGCTAATATTCGTTTTCGAGATGCCCAAAGGTTTAAAAAAGAGTTTGATTTTCCCGCTATCTCCAGCGTTTCAATTTTTGCTACATCAGTTGCTACGGTTAAGTATGAGTCAGAAAAAACAGATCCTAATGTAAATGTGCGTGGTATAGATGAGAATTTTTTACAAACAGGTGGTTATGAACTTAAAAATGGAAGAAATTTTACTGAAACTGAAATTCAGAATAGTCGTAACCTGGTTATTATTGGAAGTGAGATAAGTAGTAAGCTATTTGGGAAAAATATAGATCCACTAAACAAAATTATATCCATAGGTGGTAAACGATACAAAATTATTGGATTAGTGAAATCAAAAGGTTCAAGCATGGGTTTTAATGAAGATAGATCCTGCATGTTGCCGGTTACCAATGTTCGCCAATATTTTTCGAGACCAAATATGTCGTTTAAAATTAATGTAATGCCTTTAAATGCTCAATTGTTAGATATTGCTACTGGTGAGGCAGAAGGGCTTTTTCGAATAATCAGACGTTTGGATGTTTCAGATGAAACAGATTTTAATATTTCAAAAAGTGATAATTTGGCACAAATGCTCTTGGAAAATATTAAGTTTGTGACTGTTGCAGCTACTATTATTGGTGTTATTACTTTGTTTGGTGCTGCAATTGGCTTAATGAATATTATGCTTGTATCCGTATCTGAACGAACTCGGGAAATTGGTACACGTAAAGCAATTGGTGCTAAATCCAGCATTATAAAACAACAATTTCTTTTTGAAGCAATTGTCATTGGACAGTTAGGTGGAGTTCTGGGAATTATATTGGGAATTATAATGGGTAATTTAGTATCCTTATCTATAGGAAGTCCATTTATAGTCCCGTGGGTTTGGATTATAGGTGGTGTTTTACTTTGCTTATTTGTTAGTTTAGCATCAGGCTTATTACCTGCTGTAAAAGCTTCAAAACTTGACCCAATTACTGCATTAAGATATGAGTGAATTTATTTGTCATTCGCTATCATTAAGTCATTAAATAGTCATTTGTTATTAGAGTCATTAGTCATTAATCCAATGGCTTAATTTGCAATTTTTTAGCCTGAGCAAAGTTGACGGGCTAATCTAAAATTTATAATTTAACGAAGTATTATTGATTATTAATCGTTGTTAAGTTTATGGCTGGTAATTGTTTAGTGTTGTTGGTGTATTTTATTTATATGTTCTTATATGGTTGATATAGTATGTGTTAATTATTCATATTTTAAAGCGTCAACAGGGTTTCTTGTGGCAGCACTAACTGATTTTTGACTAATTGTAAGCATGGCATTAACAAATGAAATTAAAAAAGCTACTAAAAATATCCAAAGACTTAATTCTGTTCGATATGCAAAACTATTAATCCATTTCGTTAGAAAGTAATAAGCGATTGGCCATGCAATGATATTTGAAGTGATTAGAATAAAAAGAAACTCAGAATTTATAAGTTTAAGAATACTAAATGTTGAAGCACCTAAAGCTTTCCTAATTCCTATTTCTCTTGTTCTATTTTCAACTATATAAGCTGTTAATGCCCAAATTCCTAAAGATGCAATTAAAATTGAAAGAATGGTGAATATTCCTGCCAAATCTGCTAATACACCCTCTCCTTTATAATGTCGATCCAGTTCGTCTTTTAAGAAAAAGTATTCAAACGGTTTTTCAGGCTCATATTTATCCCAAAGGCTTTCAATGTACTTAAGGTTCTTATCAACAGACTCTTCCTTTACCTGTATCGCTATAAATTTTGTCTGATTAATTCGTGTTGCTTTATTTCCATACATGCCAATAATAAAGGGTTCTACTTTAGTATGTAGTGATCTTACGTTAATATTACTTATAACTCCAACCACGTAAACAGTGTCCTTCATTGTTTTAAAATATTTCCCTATAATACTGTCATTATTTTCATAATTTAAATATTTAACCATCTCTTCATTAACAAGTACCTCGTCACCTGCCGATTCCTCTTCATTTAAAAAATCCCTCCCTGCGATAATGTCAATATCAAATGTTTTTACAAATCCATCTCGAACAAACATAGAAGGATAAAACTGGTATTCATCAGGAAAACCTTCCGGAGTAAATTCGTGGGTATTATGACTTTGTCCAATGATATAGTCCATACCTGTAATATTGTTAATTCCTTTCTTTTCAAGGAGTATGTTTTTGAATTTTTCAAATTTCCAGGCAAGATTGCCAAATTCAGAATTTAGTATAATGATTTGTTTATTCTCAAAACCCAAATCAGCATTTTGTAAGTATTTTAGTTGCTTAAAAATACCAATTGTACCAATTATTAATAAAGTGGATATTGAAAATTGAATCAAGACAAGTATCTTTCTAAATTTTGTAGAACTGGTACCTTGACGAATAATACCTTGTAATAACCGAATTGGCTTAAGTCCTGACATAAACAGGGCAGGATAGATACCTGATACAATTGCTGTAATAAGTCCTAAACCTATTAATCCTGCAATTGTTTCAAATCTAAATCGAAAATCATTAGTAACTACCTTACCCGAAATAGAACTAAATGCAGGTAAAAAGAATTCAACAAGTGAAATTGCAATAAATAAGCTAATAAATGTAATTATTAATGATTCTACTAAAAACTGAATGATTAGCTGTGTTCTCGTTGCTCCTACAATTTTTTTAACTCCAATTTCTTTTGCTCTGTTTGCTGCGCCTGCTGTAGCAAGATTAATAAAGTTTATAGATGCGATTACCAATATTAGTAAGGCAATAATCATTAATATCTTAACATATTCTTCTTTATCATTTTTTTGAATCTCGTAATCAAGTTGAGATTTTAGATGTATATCTGTTAATGGTTGTAAATAAAGACTGTATGACTCGTCTTCTCCCATTTTTAGATATTCTTCTACAAATTCAGGTAGTTTAGCAGATAGCTTATCAGCTTGTTGATCATCTTTAAGGAGTAAATAAGTCCAGCAAGGATTCCATATCCACCCATTCATTAGTTTTTCACTTTTAAATAAATGGTTTAATGAGATAAACGAGGCTAAAAAGTCAAATTTAAAATGAGATTGTTGCGGTATGTCTTCAACAATTCCTGTTATTTCAAATTCGAAATAATTGTCAACTTTTAGTATCTTTCCAATAGGCTCATCATCACCAAAATATTTCAATGCAGTTGATTTTGTAATTACCATAGTAAAAGGCCTTTGCAATACAGAGTCCTTATCACCTTTAATTAACTTGAAATCAAATACATTAAAAACGGAGGTATCGGTATAAAAAAAACTTTTTTCATTAAAAAGCTTTTCTTCGTAGGCAACTGTAAAAACTGATTTTTGCAAATTAAAAAATCGCACATAATTTTCAATATGCTCAGGATATTTCTCATGCAAAGTGGCTGCCATGGGAAATGGTTGGCTGGAAGACTCTTCACCTACTCCTTTGAAATCCATAATACTAGTTACCCTGTAGATCCGATCAGAATTTTCATGGTAGTCATCATAACTATATTCATCATAAACATAGAGCATGATTATAATAAAAGATGCTAAACCAATAGATAATCCCAGGATATTGATCAGAGAGTATGTCCTGTAGTGGAATATTTTCCTGAAAGTTAATATGATATAATTTTTTAACATGAAACCAGCTATTGGCTAATAATTGTGATATAATGAATATTTAATAAGCCTAATTTGTAATCGATTAAGAAAAATCACCTTTTTATATATGGCCAAGATACAAAATAAAGTGTAATTTATACATTGCTTATAAAGAAATTGCAAGTTAGATGCCAACATAAATAA
>JAOZNO010000277.1:4211-5576 GCA_029933755.1 Bacteroidales bacterium
ATATTATTACTATTTTTGCAAAAAAATATCGAAGAAATATGAACCAAAATTCTGAAAAAGAAATTCTCTTTGGAAAAACAATAAGTGAACTTAAAAAGATTACTGAATTATTGAATTTTCCTGGCTATACAGCAAAACAAATTGCATTATGGTTATACAAAACACAGATTTCATCAATCGATGAGATGACAAATCTTTCAAAAAATATAAGAAAAAAGCTGAATGAATTATACATTGTTGGTGTTACTGAACCCAAAAGTGTAAAAACATCGTCAGATGGAACGATTAAGTATCTGTTTGAAACACAGAATAATAAATTTATTGAAACTGCTTTTATACCTGAGGAAAAACGAAATACACTTTGTGTATCATCACAGGTTGGATGCAAAATGGCCTGCACTTTTTGTATGACTGGTAAACAGGGCTTTCAAAATAATTTAAGTGCAGGTGAGATATTAAATCAACTGCGAAGTATTCCGGTAAGAGAGCAGGTTGGTAACATCGTTTTTATGGGAATGGGTGAGCCGCTTGATAATTTAAGCCATGTTTTAAATGCACTTGAAATACTTACGGCAGATTATGGGTTTGAAATGAGTCCTAAAAGGATTAATGTCTCATCAATTGGAGTAATTAAAGGTTTAGAAGAATTTCTTGAAAAAAGTGAGTGTCATTTAGCCATTAGTCTGCATAATCCTTTTGATGATGAAAGACTAAAACTGATGCCTGTTCAAAAAACTCAACCTATTAAAAAGGTATTGCAGATAATAAGAGATTGGGATTTTGGCCGTAATCGAAGAGTTTCATTTGAATACATTATGTTTAAAGGAGTAAATGATACGCAAAGACATGTAAATGAACTTGCCAAAATTCTAAATGGTATTAAGTGTCGTATTAACTTAATTCGTTTTCACCCTGTTCCGGGTATTGATGTTATCGGTTCTGATGATGAAACCATTTTTGAATTCCAGCGACAATTAAAAGCCAAAGGTATTGTAACAACCCTAAGAGCTTCCAGAGGTTTAGATATTGATGCAGCTTGTGGATTGCTTTCAACCAAAGCTATTCTGGAACAGCAAAAGTTTGACTTTAAGAAAGTTTAAATCACAAATAGATAATTCTCTGTGTAGAACCGAAAAAAAGAATCATTAGATATTCATACTTTATAGATTTGCTCAGAACCTATTGATTTTAGAATATTTAGCAAATTTGTTTCAAATATTTTCCGTACTTTTGCGCCCTAAATTTTAGGAATATGTCAATAAAATCAGAAATAGAACGTAGAAGAACTTTTGCAATCGTAAGTCATCCGGATGCAGGAAAAACTACTTTAACGGAAAAATTATTGCTTTTTGGTGGTGCCATTCT
>JAOZNO010000278.1 GCA_029933755.1 Bacteroidales bacterium
CCAAATCCGGAAAAACGAGATCCGTTGGCATTGTCAATTAGTGATGATGGAATAGTTTTTAACAAAATGGGCTACTTATTTGGAGGCCGATGGATAGACTACCCACATGTTATTGAGCACGATGGATATTTACTAGTTGCTTTTTCAGGTCATAAACAGTCGGTAGAAGTGTTAAAAATAAAAATCAGTGATATAGACAAACTTAAGATGCCACCTGTGCCATTAACAAATAAACCTCATACTTTTATAGACAAAACAAAGGTTGAGTTAAAACCGAATAAAAAAGATGTAGAAATTCGTTACACCCTGGATAGAAGTGTTCCTACGAAACAATCAACCTTATATACAAAACCTTTTATCATTTCAGAATCTACAGATATTAATGTTATTGAAATTTCTTCAAATGGTAAAAAGAGTCCAATAGGATATATCAAATATATAAAATTAGTACCGTTAAAACCAGTTTTGGCACCTGCTAAAAAGAAGGGATTACGATTTGAATATTTCGATTTAGAAAAACCAATCCGTAGCACCTCGGATCTTTTAAATTTAAAACCATCTGCCATTGGAAATATTGTAAATTTTACATTCCCTTATGAAGATGAGAAGCTTGCAAATAACTTTGGATTGATTTTTAACGGATTTATTGAAGTTCCAAAAAAAGGTATTTATACCTTCAGTGTTTCTTCTAATGATGGAAGTCGCCTATATATAGCAGATCAACTTGTTGTAAATAATGACGAATCTCACGGAACCTATGAAAAAGAAGGAGATATTGCTTTGCAGGCAGGGCAACATAAAATTCAACTAAACTATTTTCAATCCGGTGGCAGAAAATCGTTAAATGTATTTATGAATACTCCAGGAACTGAAAAAACAGAAATTAAAGCAGATATTTTAAATCATTAAAGGATAATTATGAAAATAAAACCAAAACCTTTTTCACTGACTATGTTATTAAAATACTTTACTGGATTAGTATTTATTGTAGTCTTTGGAACACAGTGTACCACAAAATCAGGAAAATTAGTACTGGTTGAAAACGGAAAAAGTGATTATCGTATTTATCTGTCAGATAATGCTGTTCTAGCAGAAAAGCACGCTGCCTCAGAATTGCAAAAATACATTTATGAAATCAGTGCCTGTAAACTGCCTATAACAAATAAATATCAGGAATCTGTCAAGCATATTTTTGTTGGGTTCAAAAACGTACCTGAAATTCTGCTTCAAGGTATTGACGTAAATTCTTTCGGAATGGAAGAATTTATTATCAAAACATCATCAAAAGATATTATTATTGCAGGCGGTAAACCCCGGGGGACTCTTTATGGTGTGATAGCCTTCCTGACAGATGAATTCGGATGCAGATGGTACACTCCCGATTTTAATAAAATCCCTAAGACCAAAGACATCATCGTTAACGCAATCGACAAAAGGGACAAACCTGCCTTTGAATATAGAGAAGCCTGGTATAAAGAGGCGTATAATACAGAATGGGCAGTTCATAACAGGTTAAATCCAAGTATAGTTCCAATCCCGGATTCCCTTGGCGGAAGTTATATTACTTACCCATTTGTACATACATTTAACGCTCTTGTTCCACCGGAAAAATATTTTGAAAAACACCCCGAATATTTTTCTTTGATAAATGGGAAACGCAAGGCGGAACGGCATGGTACACAACTATGCCTTACAAATCCGGATGTATTAAAGATAGCCACTCAAACTGTTTTTAGATGGATTAAAGAACATCCAAAAGCAAATGTTTTTTCAATAGATCAGAACGATGGCTATGGCTTTTGTGAATGCGAAAAATGCAAGGCAATTGATGATGCTGAAGAAAGCCATTCAGGTACAATAATCAACTTTGTCAACCATATTGCAGACACAATAGCTCAGACCCATCCGGATTTAAGGATTCAAACCTTAGCTTATGTTTATAGTGAAGTACCACCTAAAAATATCAAACCCAGACCGAATGTAACCATCAGGCTTTGTCATTATGAGTACTGTTGCGCACACGCCATAGAACAATGTGAAAGTCACCAGGTATTCAGGGAAAGACTTCAGGCATGGAGTAAAATTGCAAATCAGATAACCATTTGGGACTATTTCACAGATTTTAATCATTATCTGGTTCCTTTTCCGAATTTTGAATCTCTTAAAAATGATGTCAGGTTTTATGCTGATAATAATTGTATAGGTTTATTTGCACAGGGATGCAATGTTCCGCAAAAAGGAGGAGGTGAATTTGCTTCTTTACGAGCTTGGGTATTTGCACGGTTGATGTGGAATCCGTATCAGGATGCGCAAGTGCTAATTGATGAATTTGTAGAAAATGTTTACGGAAGTGCCGCTCCTTTTATTAAGACTTATATTGATTTATTGCATGAAAAAGTCAAACCGGATTCGGTCTATTTCAGCATCTATGCAAAACCAACCGACGGTGGGTATCTTACACCTGATGTTGTTCAGGAATCTGTTAATTTATTTAAACAAGCTGAAGCTGCATCTGCGAATGATCCGGACTTGCTAAAGCGTGTTGAATTGGCTGGGCTGCCTATTCTATATACGCAACTTTACTTCTATTCTATTGGCGGAAAGGTATATCTGAGTCAGACTGATATGGAGGCGACATTAAATAAGTTCCAAAGAATCATCAAAGAAAGCAACATTACACGATTTGCAGAAGGCAAAGAGAGAGGAGATGTTCAAGCTTTTATAAACAGGGTTAAGAATGTAAATAAATATATTACAAATTGGTGGATCATCGGACCTTTTGATAATCCCAATGCAAATGGTTTGAATATCAAATATCCTCCGGAAACTGAATTTGACACTGAAAAATCTTATGTCGGGAAAAACGATCATTCCATTTTATGGAAGTATATTGAAAACAAGGAGTCCGGTTATATGGATTTCATTAAATTATTTGATGATCCTAATGATGGAGTTGCCTATGCAAGAACTACTATGGAGCTAAAACAAGCAGGCAAAATAAAAATAGGTGTAGGTAGCAATGATGGCGTAAAACTTTGGATTAATGGAAAGTTGGTTCATAACAATCAAACAGCCAGAAAAGCAGAACCCAATCAGGATATATTAACCATAAATTTGAAAAAAGGGAAAAATGATATTTTGATAAAAATTGACCAAACAGGTGGCGGATGGGGGTTTTATTTTACTGTTTTGGAAGGAGAACTTAATATACTTGCACTTGCCGGATGTAGTTCGAAGCATCTGGACTTTTATTCGTTTCCGAAAATTGATGCACATACACATATCAATATTAAAAGTCCGCAGGTAATGCAATTGGCTAAGAAAGATAATTTCAAACTGCTGTCTGTTGTTACGGAATCAAGGAGTCAGGAGTACATAGATGAACAGCTTGATTTTACCATCTATCAAAAAAAGAATTTTCCAAATTCCTTTTATTTTACTACGGCTTTTTCAATGGAAAGCTTTGGCAAACCGGATTGGGCAGCTAAAACAATAGAAAGACTCCAGAAAGATTTTGACAATGGTGCAATTGCAGTCAAGGTGTATAAAGATATAGGTATGGTATTTAAAGATGCGGAAGGAAATTTCATAATGATTGATAATCCGGCATTTGATCCGGTACTTGATTTTATTGCTTCTCAGGGAAAAACTTTAGTCGCTCATATTGCCGAACCTAAAAATTGTTGGTTACCTATAGATTCGATGACTGTAAATGTTGATAAAAGATACTACAAAAAACATCCGGAATATCACATGTATCTTCACCCGGAATTCCCTTCTTATCGAGAAATTATTAAACATCGCGACAATATGCTTAAAATGCATCCAAAGCTAAAAGTTGTTGGATGTCATTTAGGTAGTTTGGAATGGGATGTTGATGAATTAGCAAAACGGTTTGATGCTTATCCTAATTTTGCTGTGGATTTGGCAGCTCGTATTAATCATTTACAAATTCAGGACAGAAACAAAGTTCGAAACTTTATTATTAAATACCAGGATAGAATTATTTATGGTACGGACGATGAAATTAGTGAAAGTGATGATCTAAAGAAGGTACTTGATAAATTCCATCATTACTGGTTGAAAGATTGGAAGTATTTTTCCACAAATTCAATGATGACTTCATCTGATAATGAGTTTCAAGGTCTTGCATTACCTGAAAAGGTTTTAAAAAAACTTTATTATGAAAATGCAATGAAATGGTATTCAGAAATGAAAAGATAATAAATAACACATTCCTAAATAGAATAAGAAATAATATGACTAACAGTTTAACGGAAGAAAAGAAAAAGAGTACACGTCTATTATCTTTAGATGCATTTCGTGGATTTACAATGTTTTTATTAATCGCTGAATTTGCAGGGTTGTTTCATTATCTGGTTGACCCAATATTTGAGGGGAGTATTATTGGTTATCTTGGTGAACAACTAGATCATCATCCATGGCATGGGCTTCATTTTTGGGATCTTGTTCAACCTTATTTTATGTTTATAGTTGGGGTTGCAATTCCATTTTCAGAAAAAAACCGGCTTAAAAAAGGAAGTACGAAAAAGGCAGTATTTAAACATGCATTAATTCGATCTGCAATAATGCTATTGTTAGGATGGGCATTGTATTGCATAGGGCCCGGAAGGATTGTTTTTAGATTCCAGAATGTATTGTCGCAATTAGCAGTTACTTATTTAGTTGCATTTTTATTAAGGAACAGATCTATTACTTTACAGTTTGCAATAAGCATAGTATTTATTGTATTAACTGAGCTCTTATATAGAACATTTTGGGTAGTTGGTTTTAATCAACCCTTTGTGCCAGACCATAACTTCGGTGCTTACTTTGATATGTTGATCTCGGGTGAGTTGTCAGGAGGGCATTGGGTCTCATTCAATGCAATTCCTACAATTGCACATACCATATGGGGTGTAATTATTGGGAAGATTCTTTTAAGCGATAAATCGAAGGCAGAAGTATTAAAAATTATGATTATTGGAGGAATAATTGGGTTAATTGTCGGTTATGGTTTAGATCCTTTCACGCCAATCATAAAGCGGATATCTACAAGCTCTTTTGTTTTTGTAAGTGGTGGTTGGACGCTACTTACCTTTGCTTTATTCTATTGGATAATTGATATGAAGGGTTACAGAAAATGGATACAATTTGCAGTGGTAGTAGGAGTAAATCCTTTGTTTATTTATCTGTTTGCCCATGTTGGCGGCGGTAAGTTTATTGCCCACATACTTAAACCATTTACTTTTGGCTTATTTGGATGGTCGGGTGAATTATCATCAAACATTATAACGGGTATCCTTACATGGTTCTTTCTATGGTATATTACGTACTGGCTTTATAAAAATAAAATATTTATAAAATTATGAAAAATAAAATAAAACTTTTATCGCTGATAGTGGTCTTAACTTTGGTTTTAGGGTCAGTATCTATTAATCCATCGTTTGCCCAAACAACCCGAAACTGGCAGATTATTGTACCTACCCAATTACAAAAAGAAGAATCCATCAAAGTAGTACTGGATGATCTTCAAACTTTTAGTAAAGAAATTGGGATTAATTTTCAGGA
>JAOZNO010001061.1 GCA_029933755.1 Bacteroidales bacterium
ATTAAATAGGTCGAAGACCTTAATCAAAATTTCATAACACTATAATATATGGAAAATACAATTAAATTAGAAGATATAATAAAGCCCGAAAACCTTGTTTTTGAGAAAACATCCTGTTTAACAGATAATGTTATGTCATATTGCCCGGGTTGTGGTCATGGTGTGGCACACAGGATAACTATGGAGGTTGTTGAAGAAATGGGTATTCAGGATCAAACGATTGGAATTGCACCGGTTGGATGTTCTGTTTTGGCTTACGAATTTATGAATATTGATATGCAGCAAGCTGCACATGGTAGGGCTCCTGCTGTTGCTACGGGCTTAAAACGTGTTTATCCTGATAAATTTGTTTTCACCTATCAGGGCGATGGTGATTTAGCTGCAATAGGTACTGCAGAAACCATTCATGCATGTAATAGAGGGGAAAATATTGTTATCATTTTTGTAAATAATGGTATTTATGGAATGACAGGCGGACAAATGGCGCCAACAACATTACCAAATATGAAATCATCTACTTCACCTTATGGCAGAGATGTAAAACTGATGGGACACCCGTTAAAAATGACTGAATTGGTTGCTCATTTACCGGGAACATGTTTTGTAACCCGCCAAGCTGTTCACACACCTGGTGCTGTTAGAAAAGCTAAAAAAGCAATCCGTAAAGCATTTGAAAATCAGAAACTTAACAAAGGTTTGTCTTTTGTTGAAATAGTTTCAAACTGTAACTCTGGTTGGAAAATGGAACCTGTTGCTTCAAATGAATGGATGGTTGAAAACATGTTTCCTTATTATCCAATGGGTGATATTAAAGATGAGTAAAAAAGTAAACAGTTCTCAGTAGGCAGTCTGCATTTGGATACTGCCTACTGAGAACTGGCGACTATTAACTCGAATAATAATTCTAAAATTAAAAAATATTTAAAATGACTGAAGAAATTATTATAGCCGGTTTTGGTGGACAAGGAGTACTATCAATGGGTAAAATTTTAGCATATTCTGGTATTATGCAAGATCAGGAAGTAAGCTGGATGCCTTCTTATGGTCCTGAAATGCGTGGTGGAACAGCAAATGTTACCGTTATTTTAAGCGATGAGCGTATTAATTCTCCTATTCTTAATGAGTACGATACAGCAATTATTCTTAATCAACAATCATTAGATAAATTTGAAGATGCAGTAAAGCCAGGCGGTTTATTATTATATGACAATAATGGAATTACCAGACCACCAACAAGGAAAGACATTAATATTCAACTAGTTGAAGCAGCAAAAGAGTCTGTTAAAATGGGTTCAACCAAAACTTTTAATATGATTGTTCTGGGTGCATACTTAAAAGTAAAACCTCTGGTTGAAATGGAAAACGTACATAAAGGTTTGAAAAAATCACTACCTGAACGCCATCATAAGCTAATTCC
>JAOZNO010001062.1 GCA_029933755.1 Bacteroidales bacterium
ACTGTCAGGGAAAAAATGAAAGAACGAAATATTGACTATCATCTATTGTCTTCTTTGGATGATATTGCATGGTTGTTTAATTTAAGAGGGAATGATATTTCATACAACCCACTATTTATAAGCTATGCTTTGATTTCGCAAAATGAAGCTATTCTCTTTGTTGATAATAAAAAGCTTCCGGCAGAACTCAAGACTAATTTAGAGAATGATAAAATCGCCATAAAACCTTATGATGAGATTTACTCTGCACTTTCTAATATGAAAGATTCAGAAGTAATTTTAGCACAATTATCAAAAACAAACTATTCCTTATACAAATCAATACCAAACACATGTTCAATTATTGATGAGGTGAATATTACTACTATTTTAAAATCATTGAAAAATGAAACTGAAATTGATAATATTCGTGAAACCATGGTGAAAGATGGTGTGGCAATGGTGAAATTTCTATACTGGTTAGAGCAAACGGTAGGTAAAGAGAAAATAACCGAAATTTCAGCAGGTGAAAAGCTACTATCATTCCGTAAAGAGCAGAATAATTTTTTTGGTGAAAGCTTTGGTGTTATTTCAGCCTATAAAGCACATGGCGCTATGCCACATTACAGTGCCACAGAGGAAAGTAATGTTGAATTAAAGTCTGAAGGTTTGTATCTTGTTGATTCAGGAGGACAATATTTTGGTGGAACCACAGATATTACACGTACCGTTACTTTAGGTAAACTTACTGATGAAGAAATACGCGATTTTACTTTAGCACTGAAAGGAACTATAAGTCTGGCTATGGCTGTTTTCCCACAAGGAACTAAAGGTGTGCAATTAGATGTGATTGCCCGTAAAGCATTGTGGGATAATAAAATGAACTATGGGCATGGAACAGGGCATGGTGTTGGTTTTTTCCTTAATGTACATGAAGGTCCTCAATCCATTAGCTCACGTGATTCAGGCAATACAGAAACGGTTTTGCAACCAGGAATGTTAACTTCTGATGAACCTGCTTTTTACCGTGCAGGTAAACATGGAATTAGAATAGAAAACTTAATTCTAGTTGTAGAAGATGAAGAAAACGAGTTTGGCAAATTCTTGAAATTTGAAACAGTAACCCTTTGTCCGATTGATACAAAACCAGTTGACGTTAATTTATTAACAAAAGAAGAAAGGTATTGGTTAAATAATTATCACAATGAAGTTTATAGAGAACTTTCTCCCTATCTGGATGATTTGCATAAAAATTGGTTGAAAGAAAAAACCTTAGCAATATAAATCAAATTTGTATTTATAGAACCTATCCTGAATAATTCCCCGCTAAGGCGGGGCAGGCTATGCGTTTTTTTTTGTTGGAATTGAGACGTCGAACCTTGAAGCTGTATGCTTATACTGCAAGAGGTTTGCAACAGCCTGTCCCGAACTTGATTC
>JAOZNO010000279.1 GCA_029933755.1 Bacteroidales bacterium
GCTAAAGCCAGCGGCAATTCAGCTAAAGCCAACGACAATTCAACTAGAATCAGCAACAATTCAACTAGAATCAGCAACAATTCAACTAAAATCAGCAACAATTCAACTAAAATCAGCAACAATTCAGCTAAAGCCAGCGGCAATTCAACTAGAACCAGCAGCAATTCAGCCAGAACCAGAGGCAATTCAAAACCAGTGTTCATTAAAATCCTTTGTTCTCGTTATGTTTATTATTTGCAGTTTTCTTACAGAGACTACTCTTTCCACATCTTCCACGCTCTTCCAGCAGTTTCTACACGGAAGGTTTCTAAACATCCACGATCGGCAACTGTAACATAACAGGTTTTACCATCAGCACCGCCAAAAGCAATATTTGTTGTATTTTTTCCTTTTAAGCTAATTTCTCTAATTAATTTACCATCGGGTGAAAGCACCGCAACAGTCCCTTTCCCATATCTAGCAATATACAATTTTCCTTCCGAATCACAACGCATGCCATCCATTCCAAAATCTTCAAATTTATAGAATAAGGTTTTATTACTTATTTCACCATTTTCTGATAAATTGTACACCCATACATTGCGCTGAACTGATTCATTTACATAAAGTTTGCTATTGTCAGCTGAGACTTCTACCCCATTGGTTGTTCCCATAGAATCTTCAAGTAAAACCATTTTACCATCAAGCGTAACTTTCCAAAGTTTACCAGAACTTTCTTTCCAGTTTGGATCACTGGCATATAAAGTACCATCATTTGCGATGGCTATATCATTTGGTTGGTTCATTGTTGAATCATGCGCATAAACAGTAATTACTTTTGTTTGCAAATCAACTTTAAGAATATTATGTTTTTTATAATCAGCAACATACATGTTGCCAAATTTATCAAAACGAATACCATTACCAATACTACCTTCGGACAGGTTTATAAATAATTCGGCTGTACCATCGGGAGTAATTTTTCCAATTGTTCCTTGTTCAGCAAAGTTTACGGCATAAATAAAACCATCCCGATCAACAGCAGGCCCTTCTACCCCACTGGTAAAAGTGCTATCAGCAACAAAATCACTTGCTACATATAATTCTACTGGTTTCTCATTTGAACATGAAAAAAAAGAAAATATCAGCATGACTAAAATGATATTTTTAATAAACTTATTGTTCTTTAGCATTTTTAATATTTTTATATGTTTATGCTTTTATTTTATCAACTAAAATAGTATACAAGCTTTTAGGTAAGCCACTTTCTAAAAGGAAAGAATTAATCAGCAATAACTCCTCTTTCTCCATTTTTCCATCTGCCATAATCATTTTTACTGATTCGGCCAGTAAACTTAACAGACTCTCAGCCGATAATGTTTCGCGAACCTTACGCAACAAAATATACACGTAATCATTTTTATTGCCGTTATTTTTAACAAAATCCATCGTTTCAATCAACTCATCGGCAATGTTTGAGTATTTCCCAATTACAGCATGTAAACTACGTTGTTCATGTTTATCAAGATCTCCATCAACAATTGCCATAAAGGTAGTAGCAGCAATTAAAGCTTTGGCATATAACTTTCCAGCATCCTGAAATTTTAATTCCTTTTTTAAATCATCCAGTTTTACCAATTCTTTTAAACTCGTATTGTAAGATGATTGGCAAGCATCACATTGATAAAATGTATCGATAAGTTCTAATCTAAATACCGACTTATCAAATATGGTAAAATATTTTGTGAAATTTTTCAAATACATATCCTCACCACAAACCGGGCAATCACCTTTCAAGATATCTCCACTTTTATCATTCTCTTGAATGATAACACTTCCAATAAAATTTGACATTCCTTGTTTTTTAAATGTGCAAGCTAAATTAAGAATATTTTTTAAAACCTGATAATATATATTTTAAAAAGAAGTCAACATCCAAGTTCATTTAAACTCAGAGGTATAAGTCCGGGTGAATTCCTATTATCAATAATTGTAATTATTCCTATTTTTCACAATTTGTCAATCAATTGTTTTACAGGAAGTAATAATGTGGTAGATGAAGTAATATGACAAAGATAAACTACTTTGGTTTTCTCATTTATTTATCTCCAAATATCCAAAATAAAACTTCGCTCATCACGAATAGGCAATAAAACTTTTGCATGAATATATTTTACAGATTTTCGCTTACAAACCAATTTCCACATTCTGTCCATTGCTTCATATTCTAAATTGGTAAAAAGCAGTTCATTATTTTTAAATAATTACTACGAATTGCTTACAATTTTCAATCCGCCTAAAGCAATCGCATCAAATAAAACCTTATCTTTTCGGCATACAAACTAGTCAGACAGGGTATTTCGTGATTTTGATAACAATTTAGCATGTTTCCTACCCAAAAACGCAACGGGTTGTCGTTCAAGTTCAATTTGCCATTTCTGATAAATATCCATAACCGGTTTAGGCCAGGCACCAAAAGAGCTGTGGTAAAGAAAAGTAACTTCCGGATTTAAATAAAATTTCTTTTTAACATTGTCCATACAACAAAGTTAACAGTCTATTGAATAAATACAAATATTAGCTATTTTTGTTCTTAAATATAATTTAAAAAAAATAAGCTTTCTTTAATGGCTTTAGTTTAGATATTCTGGGATATTTTTAATATCCGTATTGCTTATGTCTGGCAAGTAATTAGTATACTGGTCATTAGTAATTGATGATAATTAACGTCTATTTTTAATTACCAATTACCAATGACTAATTCCCTGTAAATTAATCCGCCGAAAGTCGGACAGGCTCATAGAAGATAATTATAGAGACCCCAGAATATTTAAACCAGAGCCTCTTTAATTACTAATACACTAATTTCCAATTACCTCTTATTTGTTATTTAAGCATTAAACTATTAGAAATTACATCTAAATTAAACCAGAGCTTTAACAATTAACAATATGTCACAAACAAAGCAAAAAACAGGAATAATACTTTGCGGAGGCAAAAGCAGCCGTATGGGAAAAAACAAAGCATTGCTTAAAATAAATAATAAATACGTGATTTCATATGTTATTGATATATTACAGCCATTTTGTGATGAAATAATTTTAAGCACAAATACAAGCGATCTGGATTTTCTTGGCTACAAAACAGTAAAAGATAAATTCGAAAATATTGGCCCTATTGCCGGTATATTAAGTTCACTGCTGGAATCAAAAAATAATAAAAACATAATACTAAGTTGCGATACACCTTTCATAAACGGACTGTTAATCAATGAACTGTTTTCGTATTTACATACACACGATATTGTATTACCCGAGCTGAACGGATATTTGCAACCCATGACCGGTGTATTTAAAAAAGATATTATCCCAACAATAAGCACTGAGATACAGAACGGAAATAATATACCTCCACGAATCTTTGAAAAATGCAATCTAAAAAAACTTAAAGTAGAAAGCCTCGCAAGATATTATCATGAACATTTGTTTTTTAACATAAATAGCCCAGCAGATTTTGAAAAGGCAAAAGAAATTATGAATAAAATAAAGGAGTGATACGTATTTTATTTTACTTTTGGCCTCGTAAAGGTTTTTGTAAAAAAAGACAGTTTAATATTTAAAAATATAATAATGCAAATAGACGTTTTATTTTTTGGAATTTTATCAGAAGTTAGTGGCAGCACATCTTTAACAATTAAGGATGTAGAAAATATAAGATCATTAAAATCTCATTTGTGGAAAACATTTCCGGGAATCAAAGATATGGATTTTCGTATTGCTGTTAATAAAGAAATTGTTGACGGTAAAGTTGAATTCAAAAACGGTGATGAAATTGCCTTACTACCACCTTTCGCAGGAGGATAAGCACTAAGTGCTATTTAATGTTGCTTACGCACTCGTGCAAGGCACTTACAATATGCAAGTTGCTTAAAAGTAAATATACAATTAATTTTGTCCGGGTACTTAAAGACGTCAATTTTAATTACCCGTTACTAATTACTAATAAAAATGACAAATAAAGAAATACTAATACAAGGGCCAATACCTCAGAGTTTAGTTAGCGAAATTATTGCTGAAACAAACAAGGGAACAATTGGTGCACAATCTATTTTTTTGGGTCAGGTACGAAGTGATGTACTTGAAGGCAAAAAAGTACTTGAAATAGACTACTCAGCATACGAAGACATGGTGAGAACAGAAATGAATAAGATATTCGCACATGTAAAATCAAAGTATAATGACCTGCAAAAGGTTTATGTACGTCATTCTGTTGGTGTTGTTAAATATGGCGAACACTCTCTATTTGTGTTTGTTGCAGGTGGTCATCGCAGACAAGCCTTTAAGGCAGTAGAAGAAATTGTTGATTTAATAAAGGAAAAACTACCCGTTTGGAAAAAAGAAATACTTGAAGAAGGTGGACATGTGTGGACTGAGAACAAAATAGACTAAAGGTAAGCTCTAATAATCCTAATTTCTGCGTTACTCAAATTTTTAAAAACACTCATTTACAGTAGTAAACTCGAGCTTTGAAAAATTTGAAAGCCTTAAACTTTGAATTCTTAGAGCCCACCTATAAAGAGTCTATTTTCTTATACAATCTTGGTATCATTTTCTATTTATTTTCATTACTTGCCAATTTGGGTATTGTAAATAAAAAAGCAGAGCCTTTTCCTTCTTCGCTTTCTACCCAAATTTTTCCAGCGTGTTTTTCTACAAATTCTTTGCAGAGAATTAATCCTAAACCTGTTCCTGTTTCATTTTCTGTTCCATCTGTTGATGTGTTTTTATCGATACGATAATATTTTATAAGTATTTGATTTTTTCCACCATTTTTAACATGTTTTCAACTCTGAAATAACTATTCCAAAGTTCATTAATATTATTTTTTAGTGGATACTTTTCAATTATTATTGCGGGTACTTGTATACTAATATTTCCACTAAATTTATTTAATACTAATTCATTCATATTTCCAAGTCCAGTGCCAAGTTAAGCAGGTCTTTTGGCCTTCTCTTTTCTGTCAAGTCAGAAATAATTAAAAACCTATATGCTGTCACCTGATTTGGGAATTCTGAATTGAAAAGGATAAAAATATAGTATCGCGTATTTTTTTCAACCAACAACCTCTATGCGAACAGGAACACCATTCAAGACAGCATTTCCCGACAATTCATCCACTAGTTGATCATCTGTGATGTCATTAACACTAACGCCCGCATGCGATGAAGCTGTATTCAAGCGAATTCCCTCTCGGTTATGTCCCCAACCATGCGGAACGCTGATAACCCCAGGCATGATGGATTCTGTAAGCTCAGGCTCTATGATGATTTCACCGACCCTAGAGATAACTTTAAGGAGTTGCCCTTCTTTCAGACCCACCTTCTCAGCATCAGAGGGGTGTAGTTGAGCGGTACATCGCAATTTGCCTTTAACTAGTCGAGGACTGTTGTGTAGCCATGAATTATTACTCCTTAAATGACGTCGACCAATCAGTAAAAACTCATTTTCTGTGGACAATTTTTTAGAAAAAAACATCGAATCAACCCGCTTGAGATCGTTCATATAAAATGATATATTT
>JAOZNO010000280.1 GCA_029933755.1 Bacteroidales bacterium
AAAGAAAAAACGCATAGCCTGCCCCGCCTTAGCGGGGAATTATTCAGGTTAGATGCTGTCATCCGATGACATATCGTAATTATATTGGGGCTTATTTTAACATCTCGGCAATTTTCGGACGTGTTGTTTCAAGCTGCTCATAGTCCAGTTTGAATCCAAAAGGGCCAAGATTTTTACTAATTTGATCGTAAATAGGTTTAGCATCGGTAAAAGAACCGGAAACAGATTCCAATGCAGTAGATCCGTAGTTATTTTTTAATGTTTTATCAGCGCCTTTCTTTAGCAATGCTTCAACAATTTCAGTACGACAGAAGAAAGCTGCTACATGCAATGCAGTTCCACCTTCGTTGTTTGTTATCTGCAAATCTGCCCCTGCATCAATTAAGGCTTTTGCAATTTCAGTTTTGTTAAATGTTGCTGCAATAATAAGCGGATTGGATCCATATTGATCTTTTGCATTTAAATCTGTACCAGCTTTAATATGCTGACGAACCGCCTTAATATCACCCATAAAAGTAGCTGCAAAAATATCCATTTTAGGAGCTTCAACATTATTTTGTGAAACCGGGGATGTCGAATTTTTCTGTGCTGAACTTTCCTCTTGGTTGCCGCAAGATACTATAGTAAGTAATGATATCATTAACACTACTGCTGCTAATTCTTTAATTGAGATAATTTTTTGAATTTTCATAATTAATTGTTTTTAAATTTGACATTTATTTTACACTACAAAGGTCCGTCAAATAATGATGCACGACTAATCACAAAAAAGCTTAATAGCATAAAGTTTGCTGAAACACATGTAATTATGGCGCAAGGATGTAAATTATGATGCAAACAGATGACGCAAAGGGGGAAATTTTTAGTTTTTTAGCTATAAAATTTTTAGCCTACGTTTTTGTGATAAAATCATAAAGTAGCATCTAATTGGCCTTATTCTTTTAATGATAAAGCGGAATTTATACCTTTAGAAAAAAATAAAACGAATAAGTTAATAGAAACAATGCAGGATTTATCCTCTATAGAAAATGATTTTTTAAATAAAATCACGGAAATTATTGAAGAAAATATATCAAATGAAAAGTTTGGTGTATCTGAGCTTGCTCGTGAAATTGCCATGAGTCGCTCCAACCTTCTTCGTAAAGTAAAAAAAATAACAAATTTATCTGTTAGCCAGTTTATTAGGCAGGTACGTTTAAAGCATTCGGTAGAAATGCTAAAGCAGAATTCATTCAGTATTTCAGAGATATCATTTGAAGTAGGTTTTAGCAGTACATCATATTTTATTAAATGCTTTCGCGAATATTATGGGTATCCGCCTGGCCAGCATGAAAAAGGAGATATAGACAATATCACACCCATTAAAACAGTACAGTATAATAAAAGAAGGGCTAAAATAATAGTCGTTTCAATAGGTGTTATTGCTCTTCTTACAATTGGACTATTTATTTTTATTAGGCCATTTTCATCTGAACAAAAGAAACTTGAAAAGTCAATCGCTGTTCTACCTTTTATAAACGATAGTAATGATTCCACAAATGTTCATATTATCAATGGATTAATGGAATCAATACTGAATAATCTTCAGAAAATTGAAGATTTAAGGGTTATTAGCCGTACATCAGTTGAAAAGTACAGGAATTCAAATAAAACTATTCCGGAAATAGCTAAAGAATTGAATGTGAGCTATTTTATTGAAGGAAGTGGACAAAAAATTGACGGTAAAATTCAGTTGAGTGTTCAATTGATTGAAGCCAAAAGTGATAAGCACTTGTGGGCTGAACAATACAATAGAGAAGCTAGTGATATTTTTAATTTACAGAAAGAGCTTGCAAAAAGTATTGCCCGGGAAATTCACGTAATTATCACCCCGGAAGAGCAAGAGCAAATTAATAAAATGCCTACAGATAATCTTGTTGCTTACGAGCATTTTTTAAAAGCACGAGAATTAATGAACAAAGAAAACTTTGAAAGTCTCGAACAATCAATTCCATACCTGCAAAAAGCAATAGAAAATGATGAAAATTTTGCAAGAGCTTACTCAGCCATGGCTATTGTTTATTATTATTTAGATATTTTTCAGAGAGAAAAACACTATACGAATGAAATAAATAATTATGCTGACAAAGCTTTATTTATAAACCCAAAGTTACCGGAGGGCTTATTGGCAAAAGGCCTCTACTACATGCACATTAAGGATAATAAGCAGGCTATTCCTTATCTGGAAAAAGCCCATGAGTACCATCCAAATTCGGCTTTTATTCTCAACATTCTTTTAGATTTTTATACTTCTCACATTCCAAACACTCAAAAATACCTTGAATATGCCTTAAAAGGAGAAAGATTAGATATTGCAACAAACGACTCAATAGCTGCAAGTTATATCTATTTACATATTAGTAATGCATTTATACAAACAGGCTTTGTAGAGCAGGCAGAGACCTATATTGATAAATCATTAAAATATAGTTCTGAAAATATATTTTCGCAATATGTAAAAGCATATATACTTTATGCAAAAAATAAAGATCTTGAAGCAACCAAGACATTATTAGTAGAAGTACTGAACAAAGACACTACCCGGGTAGATGTATTACAAGAAGTTGGAAAGATTTTTTATTACATGAGGGATTATGAAAGTTCGTATGAGTATTTTAAAAAATTTACTGAAATCAGGGAAACTCAAGGGTTGGATATTTTTAGACATGTGAATGTAGAAATTGGATTTGTATATTCAAAAATGGGTTTTAAAGAAGAAGCTGAAAATTATTTTTCTGATTATAAAAACTTTGCTGAGAATGATGCTTCAATTTATAAAAATCTGGAGCTTGCCATGTATTATTCGCACCATGGAAAAACCCAAAAAGCAATTGAGCACTTAAAGTTGTTTGCCCAAGAAAGTAATTATCATTACTGGACGATTCTATTTGTAAAAATAGAGCCATTAATGGATAATATCAATGATAATCCTGAATTTAAAAAAATATGGGAGAAAATAGAAGCCAAATTCTGGGAAAATCATAAACAAATTAAGGTATCACTTAAAGCTAAGGGGCTAATCTAACTTCGAAGGCTTAGGTATATACCAAACATTGTCTTTTAGGTTTACACCACCACCCATCTCTTCTTGAACTACTCTGTCTATGATAAATATTCCGGTTTTTGCCATATTTTCGAATGTGTCAATACCATTATTAGGAAAATTTTGCCTTGTTCGGTGAATATTAAATTTATTGGAAAATGTTCTATTAAACGCTTTCTCAACACCCTCTTTTCCTATCATAAATCCCAGTAGTCCACCCCAGGTAGCAGTCGGATTATCTGAATCCCAACCGGCTAACGCACCAATTTTTATGGTTTCCTTAATATCGCCTTCACCATAGAATAAGCTTACTAAGCTTGCTGCATAATTTATACCAGCTGCGAAACATCCGTTACAGTACAGATTTTTTGAGGTAATATCATATCCATCTTCCTGATTTACCTGGTATTTTATATAGATTGAATCCCTTGTTTGTTCCCAGGGCAAACCTGATTTATGCTTGCTTTTCACAAAATCATACATTTTAGCAACATATGATTCATTTGGTATTTATTTTCGTGCCTCATTTGCCATCCACTGAATTTGTTGTTCTATAGGTAAGCTCTCATCAACTTTTGAAGCCAGGGAGTACATAATTACATAGAATTCAGAAATCCATGCAGCTTCCTGTCTGGCTGTGGTTCGAATAGGAAGATGAGCCAATTTAAGTGCCACATCTGGCCGTGTAGGTGCAAATAATCCAAATATTTCGGTTGTTAATTGTGCATCAATCATCTCAAAATGTGGATTCTTTTCAGGATTACTTGTTTCCGGCGGCAACATTCCTTCTTGCATTAAATTAAATGCTTGCTGATTAGACACCCACAAATAATTCTCTTCTTCTGCTTTGATATGTTTTAACCAGCCATCTTTAATCTGCTGCCCTGTTAAAATGCTTGTTTTATTGGTATATAAAAGGTATTGATACATATACTCAATATCCGTATCATCATCAGCACCCCAAATTTCGTTTTCATCCCGAAACACAAAATCAATTGTCGGTGATAAGTCACTTGGAATTCCTTCGCCCCAAATGCTTGGCTGATCAGGTTTTCCCCAATCATTACGGGTATAAAACGAATCTGTTTTAATCTCTCCAATATTACCTATTTTATCCATTTCAGTAACCAAACCAGTCCAGTTGGCAATGCATTGACCAAGCCAAAAGCCATACAATTTATTCGAATATTTTTCTCTTGAAATAATTAAATCTGATGATTTAGGACTATAATTGGTATAGGTCAACAGTGTATCTACTAGTACGTCTGCATGACTTTCGTTGTTCTTAGAATTGCATGATAAAAGTGATGTCAATAATATAGCTGAAAATATTATCTTTTTTACTCGTTTTTTTGTCATAATAGTAATAGTTTATGGCTATGTTTCATTTTTACATCAACTATCCAAAGTCCGAAGGCTTATGCCAGAGGTACAAGCCAAATTACCTTTTGTCCGATGAACCGTTGTATACTGTCTGTCCCGATTTTTCTTTGGGAAGAACCACTTGGTTTATGCTGAGCTGAGTCGAAGTATCTGGTGGTACTCCGACTATCGTTCAGTAAAACTGTGAGAGGTGCACCAGTGGGCTTTTAGCTCACTGGCCATCTACGATTAGAGCCTGTATTTGCTTATATTTTAGATAGTAAGTTGTATAAATCAATATTTAAGAAAACTACTTCTTTCCCTATTTTCTTAGGAATCATTATTCCTAATTCGCTCATTTGACCTAAATACTTTTTTGCTGTATTTAAGCTCTTCACGTTATTATCAATTAATCGTTTAGGACTTATATATGGTTGTTCAAAAATTTTTTCAACTGTTTCCTTTCTTATATGAGGTAATTTCTTTTTAATTAAATTATGAGTATTGACAAATAATCTATCAATTTCTTCAATTTTTGCAATTGTATAAATTGAAGTTTCTTCAACAGCTTTTAAATTGTAAATTATCCATTTCTCCCAATTATCAGTTGCTGTAACTCTATTTAATAAATAATAATAATCTTCTTTTTGTCTAATAATATACGCACTTAAATACAAAATAGGAACTTCTAATAATTCTTTTTGTATCATAATCAGAATACTAAGAATACGACCAGTCCTTCCATTTCCATTTCTAAATGGATGGATTGCCTCAAACTGATAATGTGATATTGCTAATTTAATTAATGGATCATATGGATAATCCTTGTCATTATTAATAAATTCAAATAAATTTTCTAATTTCTGTTTAATAATTTCAACACCTCTTGGCGGTGTATAAACAACAGAACCGTCCAATAAACCACTGCCTCTTTTCATTATAACGGTTTCTGTTTGTGGCGGACGAATACCGTCATTTATTTGTGTGATTTGTTGATATATTTTAATAATCAAGTCTAAATCAAACTCTTTATTTTTCTTAATTTCATTATATCCAGTCCATAGTGCTTGTCTATAAAATAAAACTTCTTTTGTCCCACC
>JAOZNO010000005.1 GCA_029933755.1 Bacteroidales bacterium
TCCACTAATAAAACGAATAAGATCTTTTTCATATGTTTATTTTTTATTAAGGTTTTTTTTTACTTCCCAATACAAAAGTTCTTAAAAATGTTACCAAGTATCTCATCATTAGTTACTTCTCCTGATATTTCGCCAAGGTAATGAAGCACTTCACGTATATCCATAGCCAAAAAATCGCTGGGAATTTGATTTTCTAAACCATCAGCAACTCGCTCAATAGCTTGATGTGCTTTACCTAAAGCTTCGTAATGGCGAACATTTGTAATAATAGTGCCAGAATCGGATACGGCAGTATGGTTTATGGCTTTTAGCAAGGAGTTTTCCAGTTCTTTTATGTTGTGCTTGTGCTTTGCCGATATGTATATTACGGGTACTCCATCAATTACGCGAATCATATTCACCCTGCCAAGCATGTCTGATTTGTTTACAACAGGGAGAATTATTTTTTCAGGGAATTCAGCTTTAAGTTTTCTGAAAAGCACCTGGAAATTAGACCCTTTTGCATCAAGTATTTGCAAAATTACCTCAGCCGAATTCATTTTTTGTTTGCTACGTTCTATGCCTAATCCCTCTACAATATTGCTTGTTTCACGTAATCCAGCAGTATCAATAAAGCGGAACAAAATTCCTTCAATTGATATTGTATCTTCAATGGCATCACGTGTAGTTCCCGGGATATCTGAAACAATAGCTTTATCTTCATTTAAAAGAACATTCAATAATGTTGATTTACCCACATTAGGTTCACCAATAATAGCAACAGGCACACCGTTTTTAATTACATTTCCCAATCTAAACGAATTAATAAGTGCACTTAAATGTAGCTTTATTTTCTGAACTAAGCTTTTAAGCTGCTCTCTGTCAGCAAATTCTACATCTTCTTCGCTAAAGTCAAGCTCCAGTTCAATAAGCGATATAAAATTTAATAATTGAGCACGTAAATCTTGTATTTCATCTCTAAATCCCCCACGCATTTGGTTCATAGCCACTTTTCGTGAACTTTCAGACGATGAGGCAATTAAATCGGCAACAGCCTCAGCCTGAGATAAATCTATTTTACCATTTTGAAATGATCTTAAGGTAAACTCACCAGGCTGCGCCAAACGAGCTCCTTTTTTTATTAGCAATTCTAAAATTCGGCTTTGAATATGACTGGATCCATGACAGGAAATTTCTATAGAATCTTCACCGGTATAGGAGTGAGGTGCTTTGAAAATACTTAGTAGAACTTCATCAATAATTTGATTGCCATCTGCTATGGTACCAAAATGTATGGTGTTTGCTTTCTGCTTAATCAGCTTTTTCGACTTATTAGCAGATTGGAAAACTGAATTGGCAATATTTATCGCATGATTACCTGATAATCTAATAACTGCAATTGCTCCCGATCCTGGTGGGGTGGCTATGGCACATATGGTATCCAGTTTATCCATCAATAAAAATTAAATTTAAGACAAAAGTAAAAATAATTATTTTTAACTTGCTTATTTGTAGAAAATTAACATAGTAAATAATAAATTTATGAACCATTAGCTCATGCGTAGTATAAATAATCAGGCTAACTGTCTGTTAACTAAAATATAATAAACAGTTTTACATATTATAGTCATTTTAAATTAAAGCGAAACAGGATATGAAGTATTTATATATCAATACATGTTGAAAGGTATGTTTAACATCATATTCGTTTTGTTTTACAAACAAAATAATATACTTTTGAGGAAATTAATAAAATTCAAATACACATATAAAATGAGCATTTTAGTCAATAAAAATTCAAAAATTATTGTTCAGGGATTTACTGGTGGAGAGGGAACTTTTCATGCCGGTCAAATGATTGAATATGGAACCAATGTTGTTGGTGGAGTTACTCCTGGTAAAGGTGGTAAAACTCATTTGGACAAGCCCGTTTTTAATACGGTAAAAGATGCAGTTGATGAAACTGGTGCTGATGTATCTATTATTTTTGTGCCACCAGCATTTGCAGCTGATGCTATTATGGAAGCGGCTGATGCAGGTATAAAAGTGATTGTTACTATTACTGAGGGAATTCCAATTCAGGATATGGTAAAAGTAAAAGACTTTTTACAGAATAAGGATTCAAGGTTAATTGGTCCTAATTGCCCGGGTATTATTACTGCTGGTGAAGCTAAAATTGGTATTATGCCAGGATTTATTTTCACACCTGGTAAAATTGGTATTGTTTCAAAATCAGGAACCTTAACCTATGAAGCTGTTGACCAGATTACTAAAGTGGGTCTAGGACAGTCTACAGCTATTGGTATTGGTGGTGATCCAATTATTGGAACTTCTACTTTAGATGCTGTTAAACTTTTTATGGAAGATCCTGATACCGAAGGAATTGTTATTATTGGCGAGATTGGTGGTAATATGGAAGCCGATGCTGCTGAATGGGTAAAGGAAAACGGAACAAAACCTGTTGTTGGTTTTATTGCTGGTGAAACTGCGCCTAAAGGAAAAAGAATGGGACATGCCGGAGCAATTATTGGTGGTAAAGCTGACACTGCTCAAGCCAAAAAGGAAATTATGCGTGCATGTGGAATTCATGTGGTTGATTCACCTGCTGAACTAGGAATTAAAATGGCTGAAGTACTTAAGAAATAGTTGGAAGTTAGAAGACGGAAGTCTAAAAATGAAAGACGGAAATTTTTTCGTTTCTGAAATAAAAAAAAGCCTCAATTTGAGGCTTTTTTTATTTTCTTTACATCCAATAACCAGAACTCCATTCCCAGCCTTTTTTAACTTTTTTCCAGTGTCCTTTTTTCCAGTATTTTTTCTTTTTTGGAGCTTTTTTCCATTGAGCTTTCACCCATTTGTATGTTTTACTTTGTTTTTTCCATTCCCAATGACCGGCTACCCATACCCAGGTTCCTTTTGTTGTAGGTTTAGGACTTTTTTTTACTACAACCGTTGGTTGTTTTGGCTTTGTAATAACAACTTGAGCGTTTGCACTCGTTGAAAAAACAAGTCCGCCAAATACAAATGCAGTAATAATTAGTAGATTCTTCATAGTAATAAACGTTTAGTTCAATACTTTTAACGAAAGAACTACAAAAATATTATTAGTTATAAGTTGAGATTATTTTTACTGATATAAGGTGATAATTGATATACTCGTTGAGACACAAGGCCGTGCGTCTTACAAACCGACTATCTAAATGCTAAGATTGACGGCACTCCGAAAAGCCGCTTAGCGGCTAAATACAGAAAATTATACTTTTAGGAGCAGACTCAAGATTTATAGTTTCAATTAATAATTACAGTAATACCATCTATTTTTTTGCATCGTAACTGAAAAGGTTAAAATCATGCCCCATTTTATCTCTTTTTGTTTTCATGTAAAAGGTATTATGCTCATTTGGTTCAATTTCAAGTGGAACATTTTCAACGATTTCCAGTCCATAGCCTTCCAAACCAATCCTTTTTACAGGATTATTGGTCATTAATCGTATTTTTCTAATTCCTAACTCTCTGATTATTTGAGCACCAACACCATAATCACGTTCATCTTCTTCAAAACCCAGTTCAAGATTTGCTTCAACAGTATCCATACCTTCCTCCTGCAGCTTATAAGCTTTTATTTTATTAAATAAGCCTATTCCACGTCCTTCCTGATTCATATAGATTAATGCACCTTTACCTTCTTTTTCAATACTTTCCATTGCCTTATGCAGCTGCTGTCCACAATCACATCGCTTTGATCCAAAAATATCACCTGTAACACAAGATGAATGTACTCTTAATAGAACAGGTTCATCAGGGTCTAAATTGCCCTTAATCAATGCAACATGCTCTAAACCATTTGATTTTTGTCGAAAGGGTATTAAATCAAAATTGCCAAAATCTGTAGGGAGTTTTACAGTTACTCCTTTTTCAACTAATTTATCTGATTGAAGTCTGTAGGCTATTAAATCAGCAATAGATACAATTTTAAGATCAAATTTCCTGGCAATTATTAATAGATCTGGTAAACGAGCCATGCTGCCATCTTCATTCATTATTTCTACCAGGGCACCTCCGGGTTTTAATCCTGCAAGGCGTGCAAAATCTATAGTTGCTTCCGTGTGACCAGCTCGTCTTATTGCTCCCCTGTTTTTTGCTTTTAAAGGAAAAATATGACCAGGACGAGCTAAATCTTCAGGTTTTGTATCGTCATCAACAAGTGCTTTTATTGTTTTTGCCCTGTCGTGTGCTGATATTCCCGTTGTACATCCTTGTCCTATTAAATCTACAGAAATGGTAAATGGAGTTTCATGCAATGAGGTATTGTTTTTACCTACCATTAATTGAAGGTCAAGTTCAGCACATCTTTGTTCAGGTATTGATGCACATATAAGTCCACGGCCATGAGTAGCCATAAAGTTAACTTTTTCTGTTGTAATGAGTTCAGCAGAAGTTATAAAATCTCCTTCATTTTCTCTGTCTTCATCATCTACAACAATAATGATTTTTCCCCGACGAAAATCTTCAATAGCTTCTTTGATTGTATTAATCTTAATTTCAGGGGTTTGATTCTCTTTTTGTAGGTTCCCAGACATTTGTTTTAACTCCTTTTATATATTTAAGCAGGCCAATGAACAGCCCCAAATTCATATAGTAATAATGTGAAATAAAGCGTAAAAGTATAATATGAATTCCATACTTTCGTAAAAAATAGTCAATAATTGGTATAATTAGGCTAAAAAACAGTAATGTGGCAAAAACTTGATAAAATAAACCAGAATTGAATAAAATAGCTACACTAATAATGCTTAATAGAATAAATATGGGACCAAACCATCTTAAAACTTTATGGGAAAAAAAACTAAATGCCAGCAGTATCTTTTTTGAAAATAAAATATGTGTAAATTCTTTTAGGTTCTGAAAATTACCTGTTGAAATACGAATTTTTCGTTTAAACTCATCTTGAATTTTATCTGATGTGCTGTCAAAGACTATTGCATTTAAATTATTTATGCACCACATGTCTTTTTCAATAACCTTCATATTAATGTAAAAATCATCTACAAGGAAGTTTTTAGGTACCTCAGAAAAAAGTTTATTCCTTAACGCATAAGCACCTCCAAATGGCCCCATCATTACACCAGCCATTATTCCCTCCATGTTTTTAATCGTTATTTCATAATTAAAATAGAATTTCTCTTGTATTGATATTCCTGTTTTTTGAGGATTCTTCTTTTGCAAATTGCTGTCAACCAGTCCAATTTTCTTTTCTTTGAAATTTTTTATCAGTTCAAAGATTGTATTTGTTGTGAAAATAATATCAGCATCAGATAATAATATTATTTCGCCTTGTGCTTTGTGAATAAGCTTATTAATTATGTTGATTTTGCCTGTTCTTTGAGTGAACTTTTCTAAGAAAAAATGGTTTTCTTCTGAACAGAAATTTTCTAAAATATTATTTGTTTTGTCGGTAGAAGCATCTGAACCCACAATAATTTCATATAAGTTCCTTGGGTAATCATTTTTTAAGATACTTTTTATTTTCTTTTCGAGTATTTGTTCTTCATTATGGACGGCCATTATTATTGAAACAAAAGGTAAATTATCCTCTCTTGTATAAAAACTAAAACTCTTATTCTTATTTTTTGTTTTAAGGTGAAGGAAAATAGGGTAGCTGCTGTAAGGATGAATTATAGCTATAATTGACAACCAAAATATTATTTCAAGAATTAGCTGGAGCATTTTATTTTAATTTTTTAAACTCTTGAGTGTAAAATTCTGCCAATGACTTTGCAATGTCAAAAATATTAAATTTTTCAGATACCAGCTTATAAGCATCATTAATAATTTTCTGATATAGGTTTTTATTTTGCAATAATAAGACTATTTTATCAATAAATTCTTCTTTCGTTTCAGCTATTAGTATGTGTTGATTGTCAGTGCTTTTTGTTCCGACAGCTCCTAATTTTGTTGAAACAACTGCTTTTTTATTTAAAAATGCTTCAATAATTTTTACACGCATACCACTACCTGATAATAGTGGTACAATCATTATTCTTTTATCTTTTATAAAATCATTAACATCTTCTACTTCACCTTTATAAATAATATCTGTATACTTTATTTTTTTAATAAAATGCTCCGGAGCATTTCTTCCGGCAATAAAAAGCTTTATGTCGGGTTGTAGCCTTTTTAGTAGTAGCCAACAGTTTTCAATAAACCAAAGTATTGCTTCTCTATTGGGAATCCAATCCAAACTTCCAATAAAATAGATATGCTTATGCTTATTTTCGTCTTCTTTAATGTGTTTTTTACTTTCAAAACCAACAGGGCTAATGTGAAAGGGCTTTTTGTTACCAAAGTCTTTAAAAAAATGTGTGTCAGCTTCTGAAATCGGTATTAGTAAATCATATTGGTTAATAATTGCTTTTTCATATTTTTTTATTCTTTTACTTAAGTTTTTCAAATAAACCTTAAATAGGATATTTAATTCATTTTTAGATAGTTTTGACCATATCTCATGCTCAATATTATGAGCTCTATAAGCAATTAATGCAGTACTATTTTTTCTGATAAGAGATATGAATTGTAACAGGTATAAGCCTTCAATTTGAATAATATCGAATGTGTTATTTTGAAGTAAATATTTGAGTTTCTTCTTAAACTGGGTATTATTAAAGCGAGTTAAAATATATGGTTTTGTTGAAAAAATCAGGTTTTTAGCAGCCGAAAATATTTTCGGTGATGTATCTGCATAAACAGAGTATATTTTTAATGAAGGAATTTTATCTTTTGGGAAATTTTCCGGTTTAAAATAGTGCTTTTTTGTATTGAACGTGAGTAATGTTACTTGATGCCCAATAGCTGAAAGACCTGATAACAGGTTATAGGTGGCAATAGCACCACCATCTTTCAGAGGATAGGGGAATTTTGAACTTAGAACAAGTATTTTCATCAAAACTAAAAATCTTCATCATCAAAGTCTTCGTCTTCAAACTCTTCTTCAAAAGTTTCTTCAATGAACTCCTCTTCAAAGGTTTCTTCAACAAACTCTTCTTTTGACTGGGTAATAGTACTATCAATAATCGTAGATTCCTCTTCTTCATCTTCAAAAGCTTCCGACAAATCTATTGCATCCTCTTCTGTAGCAGTTTCAGTTTGCTGCTCGAATTGTTTATCTTCAGCAATTTCATTACTGAAAATTTGTTCAGAAATACTTGCAATAAATATACTGCCTACTGATATGCCTAATACAATATAAACAAACTTTTTTTTAACTTTAAATACTCTGGAAAGGATATAAGCTATGATACCAAAATATATTCCAATACCTGCCGGAATTAATGCAAACATTCGCAAAGGTAAAAAAGATAAAATGAGACCTAATAAACCAAAAAATAAGCTTATTGATGCAAAAATGTTTGTTGATAAATTTTTCTTCGTCATACCAAAATAGTGTGTCTGAAAAGGTTTATAATCAATTTTTTATGATTAAATATTATTGCTGTAAATTAATTATTTGAGCAGGCCTTAAATACAAGTATTATTCTTATTTACTAATTTCTAAGACCATTCATTTCACTTAAACGCATTTGAATTGAACCTACAGGTATTACGGCTTTTATTAAAACGGGAACCTTATTTTTATCAGCTGTTAACCAGATATTATTAGTAGGATTATTTTTCATGATGTTCTCGTCTTTAAGCGAAATACCAATTTTATAACATGTTTTTGTTCCATAGCTAGCTACCTTTATACTTTCTTTCCCCCTGTATTTTAGCTGTATTTTGGTTAATTTGTTATCAATAAGTACTGTAACTGTTTTAACTGTATTAACAGCCATTTGATTATAGTTAAAATTACGAATGTAATATATTACCGATGCTAAATCATACGTATTTGAACTTATTTTAACCGTTGAGCTTTTAACAGGGTTTTGACGAACCTGCATGGTCGATTTTGCGACTAAGGATTTTCTCTTAAATATATATTTTACTTTAATAGTATATCCTCCTTCATTTATATCTCTTTTGTAAATATACGGTTTTATAGTTTTAGGGTTTACCCACGATTGGTATGAATCTCTTATCATAAAATATGAATCCCACTTGGTGTATGTTCTTGCAGTACTTACAAGCTTGTATAAGTTTTTATCGTTCATCCTTACTGCTTTTACTGACATTTTTATTTGTGCTAAATCTGTCCATAACCCAGACATGTTGTAAGACGCAATAAATTTAAGTTCCTCACCACCTTTAAAAGCTGTATTTACAATGTTTTGACTTTTTAAATTACCAAAAGATATAAGGGTAATTAATAATATGAATGTTACCTGTTTTACCATCTGTTTTTATATAATTTTTATTTGTAGCTGAACTGTCTTGTATTATTATAATACTATAAACGGTTTATTTTATCATTTATTGAAAGTATTTTACTAGTATTTTATTACTGGTTTTTTCAATTAAAAAAAGGCTATTTGTTAGTTTCTTTACTTTTTGCTTCGAGAGGTAATATACAATTATGCCAACTGGAGCTATTATAAAACCTAAAAGCAAGTAATTACTAATTATTTTTAGCCGGGTCATTTTATATACTTCAAAATCTAAAATATAATAGTCTTTTATATCATCAATAATATCTTTATGATCTTTAAATTTTGTTTTAGTTAAATAAGCAGTTCTATTTATTAAATCAAAGAGTGGTTTCAGTTCATTAATATCATTTGATAAAAGAAGCTTTGAAAAACCAAAAAATGAACTTGTTTGTTTCTGAAGATATTCATAGTGAACTGAGGATTCGGTCTGAATATTTAACAAAGCATTTTGAATTTCTTGTTTACTAATATTGTCAACACTTTTTTCAGATAAAGATGTGTAAAGCGAATTTAAATCAGTGCCTAATTCCTTGGTCTTATCTTTTTTTATTTCTTCTCGGATATTTTCAATGATTTTGTTTATTTTATCAATTTTTACTACCTGTTTCAAATTTATTTTTAAATATAAAATATAAAACACAATTGCTGCTAAAGGAATAATGCTTAAAATCAGATAATTGATAAAGATGTTTAATTTTGTTTTTTTGTTAAAATTAATTACAGGAAGTTCTTCTGCCAGCTTTTTTATTTCCGGATTGTTGTCAAATTTTCGAATATGGGAAGTTTGGAATACGGAATAATATTGGAAAAAACTATCCAGTCTATTTACATCTTTGGTTAATACAAATCTTAAAAAATTATTAAAAGAATTTAGATTATTATTTAAAAAGTTAACCGATTCAATTGAATCAACTTTTAATGTGTCAATAAAATCTAACATCTTTTCTCTTGTATCAGGAATAGGGTATTTGCTTTCTATTGCAATATCCTCTGATATTTTTAACTCATGTTGTTTTCTTTTAGATCCTTTAAATTCAATTTCATCTTTGATTATCCGTAATCTGTAATTTATTTGATCAAGTTTTTTATTTAAAACTGAAAGTTTTAAATACGATCTGTATAAAACAAGCATTCCAATCGGAAAATATAGAATGGTAAGTAAAATGTAGTTAGCTAACCGTTTTTTTTGAGTCGGTTCATATTTTTCATATTCAACTACTGGAAGTTTTTCAATATTTGTTCGTATATAGTTTATATTTCTATATTGAACTGATAAAATATCAGAAAGTGAATTATAATTGATGATGTAACTCTTCAAGTTTGAAGATTCTTTTGCCAGCAAACTTGCATAAATTTTATTGTGGCCGCTTGTTTTAACTTTTAACTGTTTTAATATTGGATTTGACTGTTCAATCAAATTAGTAATTCTAATTATAATGCTTGTATCATCCAATTTTTCAATATCCTTATAAAATATAAGGTCTGGGTCTTTATATTCAATATTATATACTTTAAAAGGTCGTTTAATAAGTGTAAGTAAACTACCTAAATCAATTATAACAGAGTCAGTTGTTGCTTTATAGGTGAAAAATATACCAATGGGCAAAGTAAATAAAGAGGATAGCCACATACCTTCCCATGCTTCCCAACCACCATCTACTGCCAACTTCTTCCCGGTAATGGTAACGACATAATAAGCAAGGAAAAACATTATAGATACCAAAAATGGTAAACCAAATCCTCCTTTACGAATTATTGCACCAAGTGGTGCTCCAATAAAGAAAAATATTAGACAGGCAAATGATAGGGTGAATTTTTCATGCCATGCTATTCGGTGTTTCTGTATATTTTTCCTTCGTTCATAAAGATCCTTCTGAGTCGAGAGAACTGTTTTTTTTGAGCTATTAGCATATTCTAAAGCTGCTTCAAGGGTTTTTTGCTTTATCCTTATATCAAATGAACGATATAAACTATCTAAATTATAGATAACTTTTAGTTGTTCAGGCTCAATTTGTCTTATAATGGAATCTTTAATAAGTTGTGCTGTATCAGCAAAGTTAGTTACTTTTCTTGCATACTTGTAATATTTACTCCTATTCAAACCTGTAATAAAAGACTTTTTCTTGGTATTATAAAACTTCTGCAAGGAATCCTGCGATAAAGCAAGTTCCTGAATATTTTTCATTTGATAATTATGTTTAAATAGTGCTTCATCTGTTCTTTCCAGATCCGAACTTGCTAATTCAAAAATAATCCTTTGTCTTTCAAATTTATCGTTATGTGCCGGACGTTTTTTATTCCTGTGTCCTTTTTCTTTCATTTCCTCAAAAGAACGACCATGATAAAGCGTAATAATCATATATTTCAAATCGTCCGTTATTTCCATCTTACCTGAGTCTGCCAGAATTACTGATACATTTCCTCTCTTTTCAGTATGATCATATATCATAAAGTCATACATCATGGGAGTGTTCGGATTCTTTTCTTTTATTTTGATACTATAGCCATCAATATCTTTATTGAAAATTCCAGGCTTAATATTCAATTCTGGCCGCTGATGCGTGACGTCATACAACAATGAGCCTGTTTTAAGGTTTGTATAGGGCAATACATTATTTGAAAAGAAAAAAGCTCCAATACTTATTAAAACCGACAAGACAATCAGTGGTGTCATTATTTTTTGTAAGGATATGCCTGCTGATTTCATAGCAGAGAGCTCAAAATGTTCACCCATATCGCCAAAGGTCATTATTGAAGCAAGTAAAATTGCTAAAGGAAGCGCTAAAGGAACTAAACCGGCTGAAGCATATAATAACAATTCTGCAATAATTGTCCATTCTAAACCTTTTCCTACTAAATCACTGATATACAGCCATAGGAAATGCATCATTAGCACAAATTCTGATATGAAAAAAGTCAGGATTAGTGGACCAATGTAGGACTTAAATACTAGGAGGTGTAATTTTTTAAACATTTACGCACACATAAAAACATAGTGACAAATTTAATCAAATAAAATTTAAACCCTAAACTGAATTTGAAAAAAAGTAAAGCTAAATTTTAGGTAAGTATGAAAACGATCATTTTTCAAGTTTTTGATAAGAAAATACCAAAGACAAAGCCTCGTTCCGCTACTGCGGAAGTTTCAACGTCTTGAAAATAATGAAGTTTGCTTTTATAAATGTTTTGTGTTGAGCTTGTCGAAGCAACTATTTTCAAGACGAGAGTAAGGGGTATTTGACGTTTTCTTGCAAAGACTACATTAAGAACCTTGATAATAACGAAGTAAAATATTTTTTTTCTTATAGATTGGAAAATTATAGTCGCATACCAGCAATAACCTTATAGACCTATTGCTCTACGGAGTTCGTTTACCTGACTACCCCATAAATCCGTGGTGTCTTCTATTTCATCTGCTTCAACAAAATCAGTTATTATAAGTGCAACATCTCCGGTAAGTTCATCTTTAGCAATCCTAAATTCAAAAAAGGCCTCTTCGCCCTCATCATCTTCCCATTGAAAACGAACATACTCATTTGCCTTTTTCATAAGTAATTTTGCCACTTGCTCAGAATCATCCCAAAAAAAAGTGAAATTCTTTCCGTTTAATTGAACGTTATCTGCAAACCATTCAGATAATCCACTAGGGGTACTTATTCGTGTATATAGTAATTTAGGTGAAGTATTTAATGTAAATTCTAATTGAATTTTCTCTTTAGTCATAGTCATATAATTTGATATTTTGCAATATATGAAAAAAAAGTTTAAAAATAGAAAGTTTTATTATTTCACTTTATAAATTGAGGTGCTAAATTGTTTTGTTTTAGACTCTTATCAGTAGTGGTGCTCCATTTATTCCACGTGCTATTTTTTGCTAATTTAAATAGAAATATTCCAGCCTTAGTTAGTCAACATAAATTTGGAGAAGTCCTTTTATGACCTACAACGGAAAGAATAATTTAATAACAGAATAGTATATCAGGTGTTCAATTCGTTGTAGGTTTCAGTCATTACTTCAATGTAAGTATCCATTTCCTTTGATATTTCATCAAGCTTTTCAAAAAGAAAGTGAGGTTCTTTTTTGTCAACAACATAATCAATCTTAATTAAATCATATTTTATCTCTTTTAAGCTAATCAGGCTTGATTCTAATTTTAGCTTGATTATATTTTTTTTGTTTGTAAAATCTGTATAAATCTGTCTTTGTTTTTTATACTTTTCTATAATCTGCTCGTATTCATTTTTTAAATTAATTTTATTTGTTTGATTAATTTTTTTATTTAGTTCTTTAATTCTGTCTTCAATTTGTTCAATATTAAATCCTGCAATAATTTCATCAATATCTTCTTCTTTTTTTATTAATGCCTGAGCTTGTTCAATAAAATAATCAAGCATTACAATTAGATCAATAAAATTTGGTTGATCTATAGGGCTAATCTCATCATACCGTTTTCTAATTGCTTTTTGCTCAATGAGTAATGCATTATAAATACTTTGATGTTTTGATGAAGCTCGTGCAAATGATCTCTTTTTTACTGTAGGTTTATTTTTATATTTTATTGATTTTACATTTTTTTTATTAGCAAGCAGGTATAGATATTCTTTTCGGATAGCTATAGAATGGATTATCGTGGCAAACCATGAAAAGAAAAATAGGCTCATTACCACATTTTCTGTAATACCACTGATTTGACCATTTAGAGACATAAAAATAAAGACAGGGATAGAATATAGTATTCCAAAAAGCACCCATTTTTTTTTGCGAACTTCCAAACCCACGATTATTAACGAAATCCAGTGAATTAGAAAAATGAAAGGCAATATTAACCACCATAAGTGTGTTATTTTCCAAAACGTTGATTTTTCTTCTAATTTGTCCATTTATTTTAATTTCGAGATTTAATAAAGCAAATTTACAAAAAGTATGGGTGTTTTTTTCTTTAATTTGTATTAGTAATAGGTTATTGGCATTGTAATTGACATTTTTGAGATGTGAAATTAAAATAATGATATTGAGTTTTAAAACATACAGCCCTAAAATTTACTTGCTTATTATCTTGCTAATTGTGTTTATACCAAAGTCCTATGCACAATATCAGCTTGATTGGGCGCAGATTTATGGTGGTGATGCTCGTGATGAAGCCTTTTGTATGGCTGAAAGTAATAGTGGAGATTTAATTATTGCTGGATACACAAAAAAGGAAGAAAAACACTTATGGGTTATAAGTGTAGATGAATATGGTAAACCTGTTTGGGGAAAAACGTTTAAAGCAAAACCTATTTCTGAGGCAAGATCAGTTGTTATAACAAGTGATTCAAATATTGTAGTTGCAGGTTTTTCAGTAAGAGAATTCTTAAATCAACGGGAGTTATGGGTGTTGAAGCTTAGTAAAGATGGAAAACTTCTTTGGGATAAAAATTTTGGAGGAGATGGTGATGAAAGTGCTTACGGAATGGTTGAAACATATGATGGTGGGTTTGCTATTGCCGGGTTCTCATCTACAAATGAAGATTATCAGGATGATGCCTGGGTTATTAAATTAGACTCGGGTGGAAATAAACTATGGGAGCGTTTTTATGGAGGTAGTAAAAAGGATTATGCATATAGTATAGCTGAAACTTCTGATAATGGTTTGGTTTTTTGTGGATATCAGAGTAAGCGAGGAAAAGCACATATGGCATTTTGGGTAACAAAAGTTGATAGCGAAGGTAATGATCTTTGGGATTATGTGATAGAATTTAATGAATGGGATGTTGCAACTTCTATAATTGAAGGACTTGATGGCTTTATTTATGTTACGGGTTATTCAAGAACAGGTTCAGTTATTGATTATGATATTGCTATGGCAAAAATGGATCAGGATGGAAATGTGATTTGGAAAAAAACAATAAGCTGGGGAAAATGGGATCAGGCTACTTCAATATCAACTACTTATGATAATGGTATTGTCATTGCTGGATTTACACGTTCCGGTAAGGAAATGTCCTCTGATTTTGCCGTTATGAAAATAGATGAAAATGGCAATGTTTTATGGCAAAATATATTTGCCAGAAAAAGCCTTGACTATCCAAATGGGGTGATTGAAACCCGTGATAATGGTTTGGCAATTGTTGGTACTACATACATGCAAGGCAGAGGTTGGGATTTTGCTTTATTAAAGTTTAAAAATAATGACCAACCTACTATTAGTTTCTCCCAGGATACAGTGGCAACGAGTACTATTTATGATTATAAACTTAAATCATGTATTAATACAAAAAGTAATCTTAAAAACATACAAGTTTTTTTTAACGATTCTTTAATTATTGATAATGCAAATAAAGATCAAAAAATAAATATTGAGATAGATGATTGTAATATTCCACTAAACCTACAGCTGGAATTATTAAAAGGCCTAAATAAAGTAGAAGTTGTAATTACAGATTTTAAAAACCATCAAATTAAAAATGAATGTAAAGTGTATTTCATTCCTCCTTCAGAGGTGGTTTGGTAGTGATAATAGGGTCATTAATTATCATTTGCTTCGCTGTCATTGACTTATCTGTTGAATGACTACTTAATGACAAATGACTAATAAACCAATTACAATTTCTAACCTGATTAATTCATAAATTTATTAGATGCTCTATTAATTATCTATCAATATGCTACTTAAACCAAAATAGTAAAATATTAAAAAATGATAAATTTACCAAAGGTGCATTTTTTCTTTATCGGACTTTTCGTTGCAAACCTCTTGCAGTATAAGCATACAGCTTCAAGATTCGACGCCTCAATTCCAACAAAGAAAAAACGCATGAATTATTCAGGCTAAAATACAATCCGGAATCCTAAATTTATTTTGTTACTATTTGGGTTTACTGCATTTCTATTTGATATGCGTAACATCGTTTTGTCATTTGCCCAGGAACCACCGCGCATTACTTTATAATCAGCTTTAATTATATTTTGAGGGTTTTTACGTTTAGATTTTGAATAATATTCAGCATCATACCAATCAGAACTCCATTCCCATAAACTACCAAGCATATCATATATCCCTAAAACATTTGGTTTTTTAGTACCTATTTGGTTTATTTTGTTATTCGAATTTGCAGAATACCAGACAAAATTATTAATATTATAATCGGGTGGTTGTAGAGACAAGGCATGCCTTGTCTCTACGCCACCTTTTGCAGCATATTCCCATTCGGCCTCAGTTGGTAATCTGCCACCTTTCCATTTACAATACTCATTTGCACCGTACCAACTCACAAAATTAACCGGATGATTTTCATAACCTATTTCAACAAAAAATACATTGTTATTTTCAAATATTCTACACTTCAGATTGCGCCATTTGCCACTTGTATTAATCCAGTAAGCATGATTCTCATATTTATTACCTTTTTTATTTAAAAATTGGACAAATTCAATATTGCTAACTTCATATTTCCCAATAAAAAAATCAGAAATTTTCACCCTGTGTACAGGTATTTCATCTTTTTCGCCATTCGTACTTCCCATTTTAAAAACGCCACCTTTTACAAAAACTAGTGTGCTATCGAAATCCTTCATGTCTTTATTTTCCATAAAAAACACATTTTCACTAATAAATGAATATCCGAAAAATATCATTATAGTATATAGTAAAACGGTATGTGAAGTGTAATTCATTTAATTTATTGTTTCTCTTTTACGCTAAGCTCTAAAATCCAAAGTTCAAAACTTTTGATTTTTAGAAGTCACTTTGAATATTTAATTCATAAAAGTGTATGAATTAATCATATACTAAAGCAACTTAGGCATGAAATTTAATGTCTAATTCTAGTATAGTATATTATGGCTTAAGTTTAGATGTTCTGGGATATTTGAACAAAACATAGCTCTTAAGCGGTACAAACCGCTAAAAAGCAGGTAAACTCAAACTACCTTTTAGCAGTTGTAACTGCTTAAAGGTTATTCAGGAAGCACAGAACATTTAAACCATAGCCTATATTATTAAGAAATTCGTTTATCAAAAATAAGTGTCCTTTATCAAAGAAAAGTGTTCTTTTACCAAAGAAAAGAAACTTTCTACAATAGAAATACGTATACTACAATAGTAGCATTTTTAAAATTGTAAGCACTATGAAAGTACTAAAAAAGAAAGAAAATATATTAGCAAAACTGATATTTTTAATTGTCATATTTTCATATAGCAACCTGGGCTTTTCTCAAGTTGTTGGCGACTACGGTTCAAATAACGGTGCTGCTAATCCTGATAATTGGTCGGATTATGCAAACACATGGGTTGTTTGTGTAACAGATGGAACATGGACGGGTGCAACTGCTGCAACAGCAGTGCCCATAAATACAACAAATGTATTTATCAGGGAAAATCATACAGTTACCCTTAATGTTTCAAATGCAGAATGTAATAATTTAATAATTGATGCAAATGGGCACTTAAATACAGGCTCAGGAACTTCAAATAATATTAGTGTTTACGGTGACTTATCAAACAATGGTAATATTGATTTTTATTCCGGCTCTGATGCAACAATACTCGAATTTGCAGGTACAGGTGATGCAAGCTTTTCATGTGGAAGCAATAATACAGATATTTACCAAATAAATATAACTAAAGATGTGCTTGCCTCAACTGTACAGTTGACAAGTACTGGAAACTTCCTTATTCAGGGACAAAATTCATCAGCACCAAAATTCCTTACTCTAACAACAGGTACTTTTCGTCTTTCGGGAAGTTTTACTATGAGTTCAATGGTATTTATTGATGATACGTCACCCTTTTTTGATGCAGACGAAGGGTTTTGGCTTGATAATACAAATTTTACTATTCAAGGTCAGGATGGACAGATGGAATTTAATGGTTTATGTAGGATAGATGCAGGAACTTTTAATGTAGGAAGTACAGCTATGCAACGCTTTTATTTGAATAATAATAATGTTGAGTTTATTATGTCTGGTGGAACATTAAATTTAACAGGTGCATTTTATGCAGATGATGAAGCAACAATAAATATTTCCGGTGGAACAATTAACGTAGCGTCAGAACAAGTTACAACTAATTATTGGTATTGTTTTAATATCACCAATGCTAATGCATCTTTTACAATGAGCGGTGGGACAATAAACTTAATAAATACTAATCAAGGTGAAAGGGAATATAATGTGAATATAGATGCAACAAATAATATTACTGGAGGAACTTTGAATGTGGGAACATCAGCAACAGCAGGAGATTTTAATTTTGAAATACAAGGACGAATGCCAAACGTAGTAGTTGACAATACTACAAATGTTAAAACTGCAATTGTAAGAGGAACAATGTATGTTTATGATAATCTAGATATTAACGGTATATTTAGATATAGAGACGCAGGAAATAGCATATACGTATATGGTGATTTAACAGTAAGTAATGGTGCAACTTTTCAGGTTTCTCAAACTGCTACTGCAAACAGAACTCAAAATTTATATTTAGAAGGAAATTTAATAAATAACGGAACATTTGATGGTTTTCATGACAATGGAGGAAACGAAGCCAGATTATATACATACTTTCAAGGAACAACAAATACAACAATTACGGGAACAGGTGCAACTTGCGAATTTTATGATATACAGGTAAATAAAAGCTCCGGAATGGCTACAATGGCAGATATTCAACGAGGCTTTACAATACCCACAGCAACAGGAAACAGATTATCGGCAACAAGCGGAACTCTTAAACTTTCAGGTACTTCAACAATTAATATTACTCCTTACTATAATAATCAAAATATAACAGAAGCAGCCGGGAAATTTTGGATGACTAACCCAAACCTTACTATAAACTGGGCAAATGCCGGACAAGCAACTTCTAATGGGGAATTTGTACTTGATAATGGTTCGTTTACAGCAGGAACAAGTTTTGTAATACAAGGTTCATCTACAACCGGAAACCAAATAAATGGAGGTACTCTTACTTGTTCTGCTGGGAATTTTGACATGGAGCAAGACGTATTAATGACTGGCGGAACAATTAATGCAACACAAGATTTTGTAGTAGATGCAAATGGAGCAGACGAATATGGTGATTTGACAATGACAAATGGAACTATTACTGCCGATAGAAGGTTATACATTTCAGGTAATCTTGAAATGGACTTAGGAACAATTACAATTGGAGATGGAGATGACTTTATGCAAATTTATGAAGGCGGTACTTTACAACTTGATGGTGGTGATATTACAATTAATGGATATACCCAAATTGTAGATGATGCCACAGCAAACAGCCAAATAAATGGTGGAACATTAACCGTTTCTGGAAATTTTGATATGGAACAAGATTTATTAATTTCTGGGGGAACAGTTACAGTAAGTGGAAGTTTTTATATGGACGGAAACGATGATAATGAGACAGGAGATTTAACAGTAACAGGCGGAACACTTAATGTAGGCGATGGGAATGACCTGTTTCAAGCAACAGGCAACGGCTCCGATAACGGTACTGGTGGTAGCTTAACAATGAGTAACGGAACGATTAATGTTTATGGTAGAGTGGTTTTTGATAACGGAACAGGAACGGAAGTTACTTCTTTTACAATGTCAGGAGGTAATTTTAATGTTGACCCGCAACATACAACAAATTTGGCAAATAATGTTGATCTCTTTTATATAAACGATAATACTATTGTAAACTTTACTGGCGGAACTTTAACTTTTATTGATCCGCATGCCGATAAAGACAATATTTACAGAGATGCCATTGACATAAGAGGGCAGACCGGAGCTAAAAACTTTGTAGGTTCAACTATTCAATTTGGAGATGGAACTTCAAGCATTATTGGAGATGCGATATATCCGGGATATTCAATTTCTGTTGCAAATAATTTTGACTTACAATTTGGCGATATTATCTTAAACAGCCCTGCCGGCACAAACCGTGT
>JAOZNO010000281.1 GCA_029933755.1 Bacteroidales bacterium
TAAAATTGATTTTTTTAATCTGTGAACGGCTTCAGCCCTCAACGCAGTTAATCTGCGGCATTTTTCTGACAATTAGGTGGCTGAGTAGTTACAAAAAGAGTAATTTTTGAAGGTAGCGAAGTTTAGTTTTCTTAAAAAAGGCCCCTAAAATTAAAGCTAGCTCCAGTAGTGATTAAGTTTTCCCAAAACAGAATTCGCTTTCTGTAAACTCTCAAAAACCCAAAATAAAAACAAGTTACTAAACTAACATAATACAATTGTATCATTTATTGCACAAGCAATGTATCAATTATAACTGTACTGGCACCAAAATACCCTAGTCCCCCATTCGAAATATTAGTGTGTACATTTGCCTGTGTAACATCAAAAAATCCACCACGCCATTCAGTTTCTGATAGTAATGAGCGAATAAACTCTGCATGTTGTGGTGCTAAAGAATACTTTCTTTCCAATATTCTTGCACCTTTAGGAAAATAAACGGTCTCTTTTTCCGAAGCAAAAACCTGGCTTATATCAATAGTCTTTAAAGTATAATAATATAAAACAGCCCTTTTTTCAATAAAAGGTAAGTCAGCATAATCCGGCAAATGAGACCAATCTATAATAACCTCATACATAGCAGATTCTCTTGAACTAAAGCTCCTGGAGACTGAATCAATATAATATAAATTATTATTGCTATTATATGTATATGACAGTTTTTTAAAAGGTGTAACCGGAATCATTCTTGCACTGGCAGTATACCGTTCACCTTCATATAAAATTTGCAATCGATATATTTTATTTAATAAGGCTATATAATTTGAATCTGTTTTATAAATACCCGAATTTTCAGGAGATTCGGTTAATATGTGAATTGAATCGCCGTTATAAATAGTTACAAATGCTCCACTAACGGGTTTTGGTGCTTCATTTAATTCGCTAACCGATTTAGTAATTCGAATTAAATGAGATCTTTTCACATTGGTAAATATTCCATCAACAACAATACGGCTATCAGAAGCCTCAAATGTCCATGCCACCTCTTTTTCACAGGAAGTTAAAACTAAAAACAGCAATATTATAAAGCTAAACTTATTCATTTGAGCATTATTTGAATTTAAACCTATATGTCAAAGAAGGAACAATACCAAAAAGGTGAATAGCCGTTGGAACAATCTCTCTTTCAGAGATAATATCAGAAGGAATTACAAAACTACCCTGATCAGCTTCAATCTTAGTAAAGTTAACTGAAATAGGGTTTTCTCTTCCATAAAGATTATAAAGCGAGAAAATAATATGATGTTTAAATTTATTCCTTGTTTCTTTATTTAAACGGAAACTTGCTGAAACATCCATACGGTGATAATCGGGTAGTCGTGAATTATTTTTTTCAGAATAAATAGGTACATTATAGCCATGATAATAGTAAAACCCTGTTGGTGAGCTAAACCGAATACCGGAAGAATAAATCCAATTCATACTAAAAAGCCATCGCACACCCGATTTATATGATAGGTTTAGCGTTATATAATGTGGTTTATCATATGCAACCGGATAAGCTTCGTTATTATTTACATCCAATATTTTGCGAAATGTTCGAATATACGAATAACCCAACCAGCCTGTAAAATTACCCTTTTGCTTATTCAGGAATAGTTCAAGACCATATGAATAGGCATTACCAAAACGTAATTCGCCTTCTATTAAAGGGTTAAGAAGCATATTTGCATGATTTGCATAATCAATCTGATTGTACATTTTTTTATAGTATGCCTCAGCCGTAAATACAAACTCACTCGCTTTTTTATGAAAACCAATTATATACTGATCTGATTTCTGAGGTTTGATATTTGGCCCTGCAGGTATCCAAACATCTAATGTAGTAAATGGACTTACAGAACTTGATAAAAGGTTAAGATACTGAATATGGTGATTATAACCTAGCTTAAAAGAACTTGACTTATTAAACGCATAAAGCATTTCTATTTGTGGCTCTACATTAAAATATGAATGAAAAGTTCCCTCAGGAAAATGAGTTGAATCTTTAACTTGGTAATGATCATTATAATAATAGATTATTGCAGGCCCCGTATTGTTCCAATTTAGTCCGCGAAGGGAATAGTTCAATGAAAGCTTATCTGAAAACTTCAACTCATTACCAATAAATAAGACTGCCTGTAATGCACCACTGGTTGAAACAACTTCTTCAAAAAACTCATCATTTTGATTACCCGGATTGAAGAAATGACTATTAAATTCAAAACCAAACCGCAAAGTATTTTTCGGATTGATGTAAAAGGTAAAATCATTTTTAAGACTTAGGTTTCCAATGTATGAATTCCAATATTGATCATCTTCAATAGAAGAATAAAGAAAATAATCATACTTACTTGTATATATTGTCAAATTTGAAAAAAAACGCTCAGAATACAAATGATTCCACCGAATGGTACTTGCAAAATTTTGCCATGACATAGCAAAAGTGTTATAGCCGGTTTTAAAAGATTCAATAAAATCACTCCCCGAATAGAATGAAAAAAATAATCGATTTTTTCTATTCAGCTTAAAATTAAACTTTACGTGAAAATCATAAAAATCCATTTGCAAATCACCGGGTTGCTGATTAAAAAGCCAGTTCAAAGTAGATTTTCGATATGTTGCGATATACGAAGATTTTTCTTTTACAATTGGCCCTTCAATACTTAAACTTGCCGTAAAAGGAGAGAAATTTCCATAGAAACTAAAATTATTCATATTCCCGTCTTTTGTTCTTATATCAATAAAAGAAGAAAGACGTCCTCCATATTGTACAGGAAAATTCCCTTTATTAACTGTAATACTGTTTATAGCATCAGGTGCTACAGATGAAAAGAACCCCAACATATGCGAAGGGTTGTAAATTGGAGCTTCGTCAACAATAATTAAGTTTTGATCTTTATTACCTCCCCGAACATAAAACAGTACAGAGCCATCACCATGCTGACTAATTCCCGGAATAGAATTTAGCGTTTTCACAACACTGGGCTCACCTCCAATATTGGGTGTTTTACTAATCATTGCTTTCTGCAGGAAAATTCTTTTTAGTGGATTTATCTCAAGAATATCAACATTTTCTCTGTCGGTAATAATAACCATATCCAAATCAGTTTCATCCAATGGCAACTTTTGAGAAACTTTTAAATCTTTTAATAATTCAATAGATATTGTTTGACTTTTATAACCAATATACGAATATTTAAGTAAATAATTACCTGCCGGCAAAGTTAAAGAGTAAAAACCATAAGCATTTGAGACTGTTCCCAAAAGTTTTCCATCAAGCTGTACTGTTGCTCCAATTAATACTTCATTGGTTTCACTATCTTTAAGGTAACCACTGATTGTATATTTTTGAGGGTTTATTTCCGTTGCTATTTCGTTTTTTTCAACTGTAGGTTTTAATATCACCTGTTTTTCTACAATCAGAAAATCAATACCCAGTTTACTAAACAGATTTGAAAAAATTGATTTAATAGATTGCTTTCTAGCGACAACCGTTACATTTTGAATATCGTTAATTTGCTGGTTACTGTATGAAAAATAGATGTTCCCTTTTGCACTGATTTCATCAAGGACAGATTTTAAAGGCTTATTCTTTGCAACTACAGATATTTTTTTACTTAAATCAACTTCCTGACTAATAATTTCGGAATGAAATATAATGGATAGTAAAAATACTGAATATAATACCCTCCTTTTTATCATAGTGCTACTATCTATTTTCACAAGCTGTACCACTTATTTCATAAACCATTCCTTTTTTCTTAATTTTTAGTTCTAAGGTGGCTTCCAATACTAATAGAATTGATTCAAGACTTTGTTCGTTAAATGTATTGGTTAATGTGCACTTTTTTATTGAAGAGTTTTTAAGGACAATATGAGCATTGTATGTTTTGTTTAAAGTTTTCACAATATCTTGTAATTCTGCCTTTTCAAAAATTAGTTTTTTTGTTTTCCATGAAAGATAATTAACATCCTCATTTATATTTTTAAGGATATCCTTTTTATTTTTGTTAAAAACAGCTTTATCACCAGCATAAAGCATAACACTATCCGATTTGTCTGATTTTGTATAGATTCTTACAACTCCGGATGCTACGATTACTTCAACATCTCCCTTTTGACTTTTTGCATTTACATTGAATGTAGTTCCAACAACTTCAATTTTCAATGCTCCTGTATTAATAATAAATGGCTTTTCAGGATTGTGCTCTACCTTAAAAAATGCCTCACCTTTTAATTCAACGGTTCTGTTTTTTTTATTAAATTTTTTTGAATATTCTAGCTGAGATTGTGTATTTAAACTAATGAGTGAACCATCAGGGAGGTTGCTTTGAACAATATTATTTTCAGCAACTAATTCAGTACTTTGAGGGTTAAACAAATATAATACTCCAAACCCAATAACAAATACAGCTGCAATAGCAGATATAATTTGTACAAATGACCAATTTTTCTTTTCAGGCTGTTTTAAAGAAATAATTTTAGCTTCTGTAGAACTATCTATCTGTTTATTAAATAAGCTCCACTCTGCATCAATATCTATTGCAGAAACCTCATCATCAACAACATTTTCAGAAAGCTCCCATGCTTTTTTATAATCTTCAAATTGTTTTTTATTGGCCACATCAAGCTCTATCCAGCTGAAAAGTTCCTGAATTTCTTCCTGATTAGCCTCACCAGCTAAGTATTTGGAAATTAACTCAATATGTTTGTCTAAATTACTCACTTGCTTTTTTTATTTCTTCCATTCAACTATTATACACTTGAATTTATGATTACCCTTATATATTCTTTGACTAATTACTAATTTCACCCTGAGTCGAAGGGTTATTTACCAGTTGCAAATTACAAACAATAAAACAGTCATATATTCAGCTAAATTTTTTCGTAAAGCTTTTAATGCTTTCGACATTTGTGTTTCTACCGTTTTTACTGAAATATCCAGTTTGTCAGCAATCTCTCTATATTTTAATTCCTCATACCTACTCATTACAAATATTTGCTTACATTTTTCAGGTAAAGAATCCAGTGTTTGTGCAATTTTCAGCTCAATTTCAGCAGCAATCATATGATTCGTCTGATCCCAATCTTCACTACGTTCTAACAATTCAGTTTTACCCTCTGTTTTGTCAAACTTTTTATTATCCCTTATGTAATTTAAGCTACGATTATAAACGGTTGTGTATAGATATGATTTTACCGATTTGCTTGTATCAACCTCGTTACGTTTTTCCCATAACTTTAAAAAAGCTTCGTGCACAATTTCTTTGGCCAAATCAATATCGTTTAAATACTTTTTTGAAAATGCAACCAATGGTTTGAAATATTCACGAAATAATTTCTCAAACTCATCTTTGCCTAAAGCATTTGTATGTTTTGCTATTGTTTTCAGTTATTATTTTTTTAACGAAGATATAATTTCTTAACTAATTAAAATGAACCATATACTATAAGTTTTCGTAATAATACTATAGAACCTTTTAATATTACTAAAATATTCTAGTAATCTACCTTTGCACA
>JAOZNO010000282.1 GCA_029933755.1 Bacteroidales bacterium
AACCCCTATTTGAATGATTTTTATGATGATATGCAACGCTGGTCATTTAATTTACAGGTCTATTTTTTAAACAGTCGCTTTAATCAGGTTTTAGATATTAGAAAATCTGGAGATACGGTTATACAGGATCGTACGATTTATGAAGATGCTCATATTTTTGCACCAAATCTGCATGCAATGAGTTTAATGACTTCGCGCGATTTTGATAATTATTTTTCGCTTTTTAAATTAATGAGTTCACTAGTTGAAGCACCAGATTTACTTATTTATTTGCGTGCATCAGTACCTACATTAGTAGACCAAATACAAAAGCGTGGCAGGGAATATGAAAATTCCATCCGCCTTGACTACCTGACTCGCCTTAATGAACGTTACGAAGCATGGGTTACCAGTTATGATTTAGGAAAACTCCTGATTGTTAATGTAAATAACTTAAACTTTCAGGATGAACCAAAAGATTTAAGCCAAATAATTGACCGGATTGATGCAGAAATTCATGGGCTGTTTTAGAGGTAAATAGTAATCTGTTTTGTATATATCGTGTTAGTTTATTCTCAACAGTTACAGTATAGGTTTGAAATAGTTATTTTACTTTATCGACAAAAAAGTTAAATGTGTTGAATTTAAAGTGAATTGATATGATAATTAACAATGGTAGATAAAAACCAGCTCATAATATATCAAACCGAAAACGGAGAAGTTAAAATTGAAACACATTTTGAAAATGAAACTGTTTGGCTAAATATTGATCAAATCTCAGAGCTTTTTCAAAAATCTCGTTCTACTGTTAATGAGCATATTCTTAATATCTACAAAGAACAAGAGCTTGAACAAGAGCCCACAATGAGAAAAATCGGAATTTCCGATTTTTCTACCAAGCCCACTAATTTCTATAATCTTGATGTCATAATCTCGGTAGGTTACAGAGTGAGATCTCACCGTGGTGTACATTTAAGGAAATGGGCAACAGCACTTTTTAAACAAATAGAGCGTAAAACAAAAGACTTGAAAAAATAAACCAAATAAACACATGAAAAAGCAAGTACTAATTACCGGAGGAACCGGATATATCGGTTCACATACTACTGTTGAGTTTATAGAAGCAGGATATGATGTAGTAATTATTGATAATTTATCAAATTCAAGAATTGATAGTTTAGACGGTATTCAGAAAATAACGGGTGTAAAACCTGAGTTTGCTGAATTTGACCTGACTGATAAATTGAAGCTGGACGAATTCTTTAAAAGTCATCCTAATATTGAAGCAATTATTCATTTTGCCGCCTATAAGGCCGTAGGTGAATCGGTTGATAAGCCATTAATGTATTATCAAAACAACCTGGTTTCATTAATGAACCTGTTAGAATTGATGGGGAAATATAATACAAAATCATTTGTGTTTTCATCATCATGTACCGTTTATGGCGAACCAGACGAACTACCGGTGAAAGAAAGTTCAGCAATTAAACCAGCTACATCCCCTTATGGAAATACCAAACAAATTGCCGAAGAAATTATTCGTGATTATATGAAAGTTAGTGCTGATTTAAAATCCATAGCATTACGATACTTTAATCCCGTTGGCGCACATGAATCAGCAGCTATTGGTGAATTACCACTTGGTGTACCGGCTAATCTTGTGCCATTTATAACCCAAACTGCTATTGGTATCCGTAAAGAACTTAGTGTTTTTGGCGAAGATTATGACACACCAGACGGAACATGCATTAGAGATTATATTCATGTAGTTGATTTAGCAAAAGCTCATGTTATTGCTACTGAAAGATTACTGAATAACAAAAATAAGGCAAATTTCGAGATTTTTAATTTGGGTACAGGTACGGGTAATTCTGTACTTGAAGTAATAAAATCTTTTGAGAAAGTTACCGGTGAAAGTTTAAACTATAAAATAGTTGGCCGTCGTGAAGGTGATATTGTAAAGGTATATTCTCATACAGAATATGCAAATGACGAGCTTGGTTGGAAAACAGAAAAAAAGCTTGATGACATGATGCTTTCTTCATGGAATTGGGAGAAAAACTTGAATAATAAGTAAGTTAGAAATCAGAATGAATAAATTAGTTCTCCTTATATCTATAATCGTTTTAGTAGCAATTGGTGCAACATCTTGTACAAATAACACTGCTAAAGATGAAAACGATGAACAAAACACAAAAGAAACTACGGTTTATAAACCCGGCACGTTTGTTTATAGTGTCAATTGTCGTACCGACCAAGCACAAGGCTATGCGGCTTATTTTCCGGTTTCTTACAATTTGAATATTGAATTTCCTGTAATAATAGTGTTTGATGCACATGCCCGTGGAAAAATGGCTGTTCATAAATTTAAAGAAGTGGCTGATGAATTTGGATATATTGTAGTTGCTTCAAATAATTCAAAAAATGGACTAAAAACAATTAATAATACGATAAATGCATTGTTTGACGATGTGTTTTTTCGTTTTAAAATAGATGAAAATAGAGTTTATACAGCTGGATTTTCCGGTGGAGCAAGAGTAGCATCTTCTGTGGCAATTTATAAAGGAGCTGTGGCCGGTGTTATTGCTATTGCTGGTGGTTTGCCAAAAGTTGGTCAGGAAATTTCGCAAAAGTTCAATTTTTCAGCTATTGTTGGTGTTTCTGATTTCAATTATTTGGAATTAAGAACCCTTGATAAACAAATGGATAAACTTGGCTTCCCTCACATGCTAAGTATTAGCTCAAAAGGGCATGAATGGCCTAATAAAAAAGAGTTGAGAGCAAGTATTGAATGGTTTGAGATAATGGGAATGAAAAACGGGATTGTCCCGGTAAATGATAATCTGATTAGGAATTATAGTCAACACATGGCTGATTCAATAAATAAACTGGTACTTAAAGGAAAGGTTTATTATGCCAAAAATCTTTATGAGCAGTTTCTGTCAACAATTGATGGATTATTTGATATTTCCAGCTATCAAAAAAGTTACGAAGTGCTTTTAAAAAACCCGGATATTAAATCTCAGCAAACTGAAGTTGAATTATCTGCTAAAGCAGAAAGTGAAAAACAACAAGTTTATATAAGTCTGTTTAAAGAGCAGTCGTTTAGTAAGTTAATTAAAGAGGTGAACGTACTGAATGTAAATGTGCTTAGTAAAGATGAACTAAAAAAGAATAGTGCTAAACGGTTGTTAAATTATATGAGTATGCTGTCCTATATTTTTACAGAAAGTGCATTAAAAAGTAATAATTTAAAGCTTGCTGAAAATTATCTAACTATTTACAAGAAAGTTGATGCTGACAATCCTGACCGATACTATTTTGAAGCATGTATTTCGGCTAATAAAAATTTAGAAAAAGAAACCCTGGGAAATTTAAATAAAGCAGTTAAATTTGGTTTTTTTGATATCAGTCGACTTAAATCGGAAATCTGCTTAAATAGTATTAGGGAATTAGCTGAATTTGATAATATTATTGCAAAAGCACAAGTGAATTTCGAATCTTTTTAAAAGACTTAAACTTGTAATCTCTACCATATTAAGCTCAATCAACGGGAATTATAGGTGTTGTTAATGGTTTGTTTTTTTTAATATTTGCTTTACTCGGATTATCTTTTTTAATTAAAAAGCGGAATGATTTTATTGGAATAATCCAAGTCCAAATAGATAGAAAATCAGTTGCCAGCTTTTTTCTTATGGCGTTTTTGAGTGGATTTGTCATGTCTATTATATTCTTTATAAATAAGAATTTAGGCCTAATTGAGATTGTATCAAAAAAGGACTTAACTTTCTGCTTAAAGAATATTCCAAATGATTTTTTCACTGCATTTGGAGAAGAAATGCTAATTAGAGTTTTGGTTTTTATAGGCATTTTATACACAACGAACAGCAAATTTGTTGCATTGATAGGAAGTTCAATGATTTTTTGTTTTCTGCACAATCCGGAAAGCTGGATTAGTGTTTTTAGCTATTTTTTAGCCGGTTTGATGTACGGATTAGCATTTCTATGGTTGAAAACTATTTGGGCATCAATTGGCTTGCACTTTGCCTGGAATTACTTTCAAGGTACAATGTTTGGTTTTCCAGTTAGCAACCAGCTATCAGATGGATGTTTTTCAATTAAAATTGTGAATAATACGATATGGAATAGTTACGAACTAGGATCAGAAGGTAGCATTTTGGCTCTTATTTTTAGGATTTTGATTATTGTTTCAACTTTTTTAATTATGAAACGATTATACACAGCTAATCATTCGATAAAATTTTTGAGTTTTAAAGAAGGGATAGATAACAATCTACTATAATCTATGGTAGCTTACTGAGCTATATTGCATACTGCTTACTGTGAACTGCCTACTATTCATGAAATAGAAAAGGATATATTATTGGTAGATTTTGCAAACAAGTGATCAATTTAATATACAAAATGAATTACTACTACATTACAGGAACCAGTCGTGGAATTGGCAAAGCTTTAGCATTATTACTTTTACGGGATGAAAACAACTATGTGATTGGCCTTTCCAGAACCAAAACTATTGTGCACAAGAGGTATGAGCACATAAATTTAGATCTCTCGAACTTTGAACAGGTAGAAAACTATGCTTTTATTGATATTATTGATGCCCAAAAACTTATTTTGGTGAATAATGCAGGTATGCTTGGTGATGTAAAGCATACGGGAAATATTGATAATAAACAAATTCATAAAGCTTTTATGGTGAATATGATTAGTCCGGCTGTTTTGATGAATAATTTTATTAAAGCCTATGGCAATTTAGCTATTGATAAGCTAATTGTTAATATTAGTTCCGGTGCGGGCCGACATGCCATTGAATCGTGGAGTTCGTATTGTGCTTCAAAATCGGCATTAGATATGTTTAGTTCAGTTGTTGATATAGAACAAAAGCAAATTAATCAATTAAATCCTGTAAAAGTATTTTCGGTAGCACCGGGTATTGTTGATACCCAAATGCAGGATAAGATTCGTGAAGCAAACGAAGTCGATTTTAGTAATGTAAGTGCCTTTGTAAACTATAAAAAAGAAAACCAGTTAGATGCACCCGAAAAAACCGCCGAATTACTAATGAAAATTATAAATAATCCCCAAAAATATAATAAGGTTTTACTGGATGTGAGGGAAATTGCTTAATTTTACTAAAAACATTTTAGTACTTCCATTTTATGCAAAGTGTTCTTTGTGAATCTTTGCGTATTCTTCGTGGAACTTTGTGTAATAGCTATTTCGCAAAAGAGCATAAAGGCCTCACAAAGCTACGCAAAGAATTCAGGTCAGTACAAATAGTTGAACAACAGCAAATACATTTCAAATTTAGTAGTTATCAAACTTTAGTTATTTATACAATGCAGGGAAAAGTTACAGGGATAATTCCTGCAAGGGCAGCCAGTTGTAACGAAAGGAAGATGTATAACGACAAAAAACAATCAAACAATGAAAAATAAAGAAATATACTGGAAAGATGTTGTCAAAATTCTCAAAGAAGGCGGTGACAGCAAAAACTTTGACATTAATTTTAATAATGAAAAAGTTGAATTT
>JAOZNO010000283.1 GCA_029933755.1 Bacteroidales bacterium
TATTTTTGTGTGTAGGTAACTAATTTATATTGAATATAAATAGTGGAAATTATTTTTTTGTATTTATTTTTGTAAAAGCCTAACATCCTATAATTTATGAAAAACAACCAATTTTTTTTAAAAAATGTGTTAGACTAAAGCATTGAAATATTGTCACATTGCAAAATATTTTTAATTTTGGACTAATTTGTATTCATAACTATATTTGTTCTAAGTTGATTGGCAAAATAATTGTAGTTTGTATTTTCGACCTGTGGTTATTTATAGTCACAAAAGGAAATTAAAAAAAAGAATAGCATGAAACGGATTCTAAGAAATAGGATCGTTTCTTGTAATGCTCTAGTCTTGTTGAACTATTGCAATTAATTAAAATAACTAAAAAATAAACACATGAAAAAGTTAAGTATTTTAATAATTTTGTTTTTGTCTGTATTTGTATTTCAAACAGAATTAACTTACGCACAGTCTGATGATGTATATTCATTTATGGAAGAATATTTGACTTCCGATGAAGCGAGCCAGATAGACAGAGCAAAATCGAGCATTGCAAAGGGCGATAAATTGAACTCGAGTATTAGGACTGAAGACAAAAAAGTTGATAAGTATTTTAAAAAGAAAAAGAAAAAAGGTGAAAAAAAATCAGTTGAGGTAAAGACTTTGCGAATAAAACAAGCTTTGTACTATGATAAAGGGTATACTCAGGTATACAATGTGTATAGTGAAAAAATAGGAGAGAGTACATTTTTATATGCAGATGATGAAGCAAGAGTAAGCGATTTACTTGAAGAAGCAGAAACTGATCTTGCCGCTGCTAAAAGAAAAATAAATGCTTATAAAAGTGCTTCTGCTAAAGATTTAAAAAAGAAATTTCCATATTCCAAACTTAAGGGAGATATTTCTTCAGGTATTAATATGGAGGTTTCTGCTATTAATAGACTTATAGAGGCTTATTCAATTTATTTGGATCAGGAATCAAAAAAACAACTTGAGGAAGAGGAGAAGAGAGTATGGGATAATGCTTCAAGTGAAAATACATCTTTAGCATATCAAAGCTATTTGGATGAATATCCCAATGGGAAATATGCTTCTGAGGCTCGTCAGAAAGTAAGATCTCTTGAAGCAGATGAAGCAAGATTAGCACAGGAAGAGCGAGAAAGGCAAAGAAGTCTTGAAGGTGCTCTTGTTTTTGAAGTACAAATTGCTGCCTCAAAAAAGCCAATTCCAGCTTGGAGACTTGCTAAATTTTATCCTGCTAAAGACGAAATAAAGATGAAACATTATGATAAATGGTATAAATATTCTGTTGGAAAATTTAAATCATATAATCAGGCTAAGGCTTTTGTGAAAACTCTTAAAGTAAGAGGAGCTTTTGTAGTGGCTTATAAAAATGACCAAAAAATAGATATTAAAGAAGCTATTTCTGGAAATTAAGTATTTTTGGGCTATGGTTTAGAATAATTGCTATGAAGATGAAACATGCGTAGTTCTGTTTTAGTTGGTAGATAACTTAGTATCTATCTTGTCATAAAATAAAATGTTGTTATTTTGAGCCAAAGCTATTTGTTTTAATAAAATCAGTTTCAGCTAGTTATGTTAGTTAAAATGAAGTTCTGTAAAAAAATAAAACCATTTATATTAGTTGGATTTCTTTTTTTTTATGGGACAATAGTGTTGGGGCAGCTTGAAAAGTCAATAGGTCAGCCAATTGATTTTTCTGATGCTAATGAATTTGACCCGGTATTGAGTAGTAATGGGGATAAACTTGCGTTTATATCTGATAAATCAGGTAAATATAAGATTTATATAAGTCTTCTTAATAATGATGCCTGGTCTGAACCTAAAGGAATTGATATTATAAATCAATTTGCCAATGGACAGGGTAATATTCGTTATCCTTCCTTTAATTATGATGCAAGCATTATTTATTTTGAAGCAGATTTTAATAAAGACTCTTCAGGTGTTGATATATTTTATTCAAAGATTATTGATGGAGACTGGACTGATCCAATAAGCATAGGAGCCCCGGTTAATACACTTGGTTATGATGGTCAGCCATCTATATCATCAGACAATAATAGTTTGTATTTTGTAAGGAATAATAATAATTCTGAGGAAAAGGATTTTAATTGCAAAAGTATCTATACTGCTACAAAAAATGTGCTTAATCAAACCTGGTTGAAACCTGTAAAATTACCTGTTCCAATTAATATTGATTGCGAGCAGACTCCAAAAATAGCACTTGATAACAAAACTCTGTATTTCTCCTCTGTAAGAGAAGGGGGAAAAGGAGGGTTTGATGTTTATAAAACAAAACAAATAGCCAAAAATGTATGGATACCTGCTGAAAGTATTGAGACATTAAATACTGAATTTAATGATTTTACACCTAGTGTTTCTTTTGATTCTAATACAGGATATTATTCAATTAATCAGCTTAGTAAAAAAACTACTGTAAGTAAAATATATTATAAAGAAATTCCTCCACAGTTTTTGTCAGGGAAAAGTGTTTTGCTAAAAGGAACTGTTCTTGATCTTGACAGTAAGGAGCCTTTACTGATTGATATTAAGGTTAATGACCCATACACCTCTTGGTTACTTTATCATTTTAAAACAGATGCCCAAACCGGAGCTTATGAGTTTTTTCTACCCAGGGGTAGCGAATATCAGATTGACTATCAGAAAGAAAAATATTCACATTATTTTAGTTCGATAAATCTGAAAAAGCTTAGGAAGAATGAAATTAGAACTAAAGATGTTGAATTGTTTCCAAATATTAAGCTTATACTTAATATCTTTGATGATGAAATTTATAGAGCAATTGATGCGCTAATTGAGATTAGAGATGAAGACAGTACTTTATTAGATACGCAAATTGAAAAGATTGGAAATGGACGGTATAAACTTGAACTACCAATTGGTAGTGAATACCAAATTAATGTTGTAGCAGAATATTTTGAAAGTCATGTTTTTACTTTTAATTTAAATGAAATTGTTCAATTTGATGAATTTGAAACAGATGTTGAGTTAAGTGCTAAAAAAGTTGAATTTGAAATAAATATCTCTGATGAAGCAACAAATGCTGGTATACCGGTTGTAGTTGTAATTACAAATTTGGATAATAACGAAGTTATCAGAACAACTGCCTTACCTGATAGTGATGGGAAATATAAAATTAAATTAAGAGAAGGTGATCGCTATAATGTTAGTGTGAGTCCCAAAGGGTATTCCTTTTACAATACAACTGTGGATTTAAAGAAAAAAGATGCACCCAAAAAACTGGAAGTTAAACTAAAGCAGTTGAAGGAAGATACAAAACTGGCACTTAATGACATTACTTTTGAAACAAACTCTGATGATTTAAATGAAAGTTCGTATGTTGAGTTGGATCGAGTGGTAAAACTTATGGAGGATAATCCGGAAATAAAGATAGAAATTTCAGCTCATACAGATGATGCAGGCTCAAATAGTTATAACTTAAGACTTTCAAAAAGAAGAGCTAAATCAGCAGTGTTATATATGCTTGATGCTAATATTGAAGCTGAGAGACTGATATCCAAGGGGTATGGTGAGTCAAAACCATTGATGCCAAATGATTCTGATGAGAATAAAGCAAAGAACAGACGGGTAGAATTAAAAATACTAGAGGTTGAAAAATCTTAATGTAATTAGAAATTTTAATACAATGCAAAAAAGATATTTTATTATTATTTGTTTTCTTTTTGTGAGTGTACTTATTGTAAATGAGGGCACTATGGCACAGAGAAATCTTAGATATAAAAATGTATATAAATCTGTTGTTGAAAATAGTAAGGAAGAAGCATATTCAATGCTTTTGATTTATCAAAAACAAGACCCATACTTTCCTAATACATATCTTCAGTTAGGTTTAATTGCTAAATATTGGTCAAAAGATTATGATGCTTTAACTGATATTAAGAATGTACGTTTTTTTATTTATAATACGGGCTTATATTTTGGTTTAGCAAAATCTAAAATTGATGATAAGGAAATAAGAAAGAATGATGATTATTATAGAAATGTTAATAAATTTAAGGGTATTGATAAATTGAAATTTGAAGATGTCCGTTTTTTTATAGATGAGCAAATAGAGGCAAATAATATATATAAAAAAAATGTTGAAATTGTAACAAACTTCTATAATTCAAGTATTGATTATTATAATAATTGTATAAAAATATTTAAAGAAATAAATAGGGATAATCGTAAAATTAAGGATATATATATGACCGCAGATGAAGATTTTCTGGATAAACTTAATAGACTGGAAGATTCATTTGATTCAACAATTTTTTCTCTGCAAAATTATCAAACAGCAATAAAAAACTATCCAATTAAAGAACATAAGCAAAAATACAAACTTTATCCAATTAAAACATATAGGTTACAGGGGCTAACAAGTTCTAATTTTTTACAAGATGAAATTCATTTATGGGATTATGGAACTTGGGTTAAAGAGTTTAAAATGGCTTTGAATACTGATATTGAGCAGCTTAGAAGAGATGTTGAGCGGACCAATAAAGATTTGGATAAAAATATAAATAGTATTGCAAGTAGTAATGAATATAAATTAGATTTTAAAAAGTATAAAGTTGATGAAAAATTAATTAATAGAATTAGTAAATATGATTACAATTCGTTAATGGTACCGTTTTTTAAATACAAAAATGCAAAACAGGATTTTATAATAAATGGCAAAGATCCTCTTAATAATATAATAGATACAACAAGTAGCTTTACTCTTATACAAAAGGGAAAGTATTATAATAACCTTGTAAAAAGCAAACAATATACTGATAGTTTAAATCGTGATTTTTACGCTAGTATAAATAGTTATGACGTAAATAAGTACAAGAATTTTTTTGAGAATAACTATAATGGAGAATCCGGATTAAAATCATATTGTAAGAATGAATTAGTATTGCATCAATCTGTGCTTGATGGTGCTTTTAGTAATTTTAAGGAATCTTTAATAAGGAAACTGCTTTATGAAAGTAGAATTGTTACTCTTCCTTATAAAAAAAGTAATATTGATTTAAGAATTGTTGGTCAGTCTTTTACTGAGGCAGAACTTGGTGAATATTATATAACTGCATACAGTAAAGATAATTTTGGAAATATTTATGCTTCGGGTTTTATTAAACAACGAAACCCAGGTGTTTCAGCCTTCGTTCTTAAAACAAATAAAACCAGAGATATTGATTGGCTTAAGTTATACCCGGTAGGGAAAATGTCCCATGATTATGGCTCATTTATTCAGGCAAAAGATAATGGCTGTGAACTTTTAATTACTTCAATTAAGGGGACTGAAATAAAAAATTATGTGTTTAGTCTGGGTAAAGATGGTAAGCTAAATAGTAAAAGGGAAGTGAAAGCTACAGGACTTATTCCCCGATATTTTAATTATAATGAAATAAATGAGACTTATATGATTGCTTTTAAAGGTCAGGAAATTGACAAGTTTGAGAGCTTAAATGATAATTTAATAATTAGTGAATACGAAGGGACTTCTA
>JAOZNO010000284.1 GCA_029933755.1 Bacteroidales bacterium
GTAATAACCTGAATTGCTGCGGGTTACGCAAGCCCAGATAGTGATGTTAATTTATTAAAAATCAAGGCTCTGCGACTTTGCGGCTTTGCGAGAAACAAAAATTTAACAAAGTATTAAAATAATAAATTAAACAATAATCATTCAACATTAGACATTATATAATGATGGAGGCTCAATATTATACAAAGCTTGATGATAACAAAGTTCAATGTACTTTATGTCCGCATGATTGTGTGATAAAAGAGGGGCGAAGTGGTATTTGTAAAGTAAGGGCAAATGATAAAGGGAGATTAATAACTGAAAATTACGGAAAGATTTCGGGTTACCATTTTGATCCGATTGAAAAAAAACCGCTCTATCATTTTTATCCCGGTAAGGATATTTTATCAATTGGCAGTGTAGGCTGTAATTTGCATTGTCAGTTTTGCCAAAACCATGAAATCGCTCAAACAGATGTGCATAATTACCCTTATTTAAAAGAATTGTCGCCCGGGGAAATTGTGAATGCAGCACTACGACAGGAAAATAATATTGGGATTGCTTATACTTATAACGAGCCACTTGTTTTTTATGAGTTTATGAAGGATACGGCACTTAATGCAAAACAAAACGGACTAAAAAATGTAATGGTTACCAATGGTTTTATTAAGCCTGAACCTTTAAAAAGCCTTGTGAGTTTCATTGATGCATTTAGTGTAGATTTAAAAGCATTTACAGATGATTTTTATCGAAAAATTACTTCATCGAATTTAAACCCGGTTTTGGAAAGCTTAAAAACCATAAAAAAATCAGGAAGGTTTTTGGAAGTAACCAATTTAGTAATCCCTACTCTAAATGATGATAAAAAGAAGTTTGAAGAATTAGTTTTGTGGATTAGAAATGAATTGGGGAAAGATACAGTGCTGCATATTTCACGTTATCACCCCATGTATAAAATGAACATTAAAAGTACTGATCAAGATACTTTGTTTTCTCTTTTTGAAATTGCTAATAAATACCTTGATTTTGTGTATTTGGGTAATTTACACTCAGGCAAAGGGCAAAACACATATTGTCCAAATTGTGGAAAAATGGTGATTGAACGTAGTGGGTATTCTACAGAAACTAAGGGGATTGATAAAGCTGGGGGTTGTATTTATTGTAAAACAAAGGTGATTGAGCATTATTTAGTTTAAAAATTAGAAGTTGGTTATTGGTTCCTAAATATTCAATAATCAATGTTCAATAATCAATAATCAATATGAAGACAAGTGTAAGGGAACCGGCAGTCGCCGGCAGGTTTTATCCAGCAAATAAAACAGAACTAAAAAGGCTTATTGATAAAATTTACAAGGCTGAAAAGAGCAAGATAGATTTGTCCTTTGCTGATAAAAACATATTTGGTGCAGTAGTTCCACATGCCGGATATATGTTTTCGGCGTACCAGGCAGTTCATTTTTTTGACATTCTTCGTAATCAAAAACAACAATACGATACTTTTGTTATTATCAATCCAAATCATACGGGTTATGGTGAGGCAATTGCACTTGAAAGCCATCAGTACTGGCAAACACCTTTTGGTTTTGTTGAAACGGATAAGGAGTTTGCTGATGGTTTGGGTTTTCCTATTTCTGATATTGCCCATCAAAATGAACATTCCGGTGAAGTAATGCTTCCACTTTTGCAATATTTTGTTGATTATGATTTTAGGATTGTTCCGATTACTTTATCTGACCAGACGGTTGAAAATGCAAAAATGCTTGCAAAAAAAATACAGGAAATTGAACAAAAACTGAATAGAAAAGTATGTGTGATTGCATCATCAGATTTTTCTCATTTTTTAAGTCCTGATAAAGGAAAAGACTTAGACCAATTAGTGATTGATCAGATTCAAAAGAAAGATATTAATGAAATATTTAATGTGGTAAAAGAAAAGAAAATTTCGGTATGTGGTTTTGGCCCAATTATGTGTTTAATGGAATATAGTAATTTGCAAAACCCAAGCTACAAGTCAAATATTCTGGCTCGTGGTCATTCAGGTGAAATTGTTCCTTCGAATGAAGTGGTTGATTATATCTCTATTCTGTTTTATGATGAATAAATACAATCTGCTTAAGAGCTATTAATAAAAGACTGTGTATTTGACAAAAATATAATTCTTGCAAACTGGTGCATAGCAACGATATTAATTAACTACTGTTGTTTCGTATGTATGTTTATATCTTTAGTATTTAATGATTTGCAGATACGTGCGCTGTCATATACTCCTGACAACTAAGTTTTTAAAATATCCATTTTTATGCAAAACGTTCTTTGTGTATCTTTGCGTATTCTTTGTGAGACTCTGTGTAATAGCTATTCCGCAAAGAAGCGCAAAGACCCCACAAAGCTACGCAAAGAATTTAAGTCGATGTAAATGGTTGTATAATAGATAATTAATCTTAATTTTATCTAGTACGAAACTTTAGTAAATAAACTACTAAAATATTTCCAGTATTGTACGTGAAACTCATAGCTTCCAAGTTTCATTAACATTTCATGTTCCGTCATCAACTCCTTATCGTTAGGATTCATTTTCACTTTTTTACTATCCTCACTATGTAATGTGTAAAACTCTGGATGAAATTGCACACCAAATACATTTTTGTATTTTTCGTGATGTAAAGCTTCCACCACCTTACCGTCTAATGAGGTTGCCACCACTTTGAAGCCTTTACCTATTTTATTTACTGCTTGATGATGGCTGCTAATAACCCATGGTTGACTATTTTTATTAAGATTGAAATTTGCCTTAAAAAACTGATTATCTACCAGTTTTATTTTATGAAAATTATGACTGTTTAAATCCTGATCGGTATCAATATTACGCCAATAATTACGATGCATTTTATTCTTATCTAAAGCCAGCACATCCTCAACATACTTTAAACCATAAATGTCCGAAGGTATATCCTGATACATATCACCACCTGTAGCAACATTCATAGTTTGCATACCAAGACAAATACCAAACACAACATAATCGGGCTTTTGTTTTAGCAAGGGTTTTTGTTTACTGTTTTCTCTACCTAATAAATGATAAAGAAAGGAAAGTTCAAAATAATGCCGGTTTGGCGTTTTAATTCCTGCAAGCAAGCTGGTTTTTTGGTTAAAAGCAACAGCAGGAATATCCCATCCCCCAAGGAAAATAATTCCATCGCTATTTTCAAATAGATCATTAAAACTTTTCGTACAGGAGTTTTCCTTAAAAAGATTATTTTTAGTTAAGTCACCATCAACTTTTTTAAGTTTAATGTATGAAATGTTATTCTCATTTATATATTTTTCTGCATCATCATAACTAATTTCATTCTTCGTGTAAAAAACAGCCTGATATTCCAGATTCTTAATATCAATAATCTTATTACTGGTAAGATAAGCCAGCGACTTTAAGTAAAATACTCCGGGATTAACTAATATGATTTTGGTTTTACCTGCGTTTTCATTTTTACTTTGCGCATATACATCTGTAAATAAAATACTAAAAGCAATAACAATAAATAATAATCTCTTCATGTGTTAATTTTTAATTAATTAATTGTTCGTCCGTAAAGTCCCATTTACCTACATTTCTCAATACTATTAAATGGTATTCCCCGAGAAAAATCAGGACAGACTGTGAGCTAAAGATTTAGAAATCTACATTTCTCTAAAATCACTTTCAGCTTCCGGCTTGTTGTTTAATATTGTTTCTATCTCACTCATTATTCCATTATCCAGTTTATCAATAACATCCAGTGATTTTATATTCTGTTTTAACTGTTCAGCTTTTGAAGCACCTGTTATTACCGTGCTCACATTTGGATTTTTCAAAACCCAGGCTATTGCTAATTGTGCCATTGAAACGTTTAGCTTTTTTGCAAGTTTTTCAAGCATTTTTGCTCTATCTTTCCATTCCATTGCCTGATACCTGTCAAGTAACCATTTATATTCTTTTAAGCCTAGTCGACTATTTTCTGGAATCCCATCATTGTATTTTCCACTTAAAATCCCACTTGCTAAGGGACTCCAAATTGTTGTACCCATTTTATAATCTTTGAACAGCTTTAAATATTCCTTTTCAAGCTTTCCACGATGCAACATATTATACTGAGGCTGTTCCATACTTGGTGCGATCAAATGTTCTCTTCGCGCTATTTCATAGGCCTCACGTATTTCTTCAGCACTCCACTCACTTGTTCCCCAATAAAACGCTTTCCCTGCATTAATAATATAGTTCATGGCACGTACTGTTTCCTCAATAGGGGTAAATGCATCCGGTCGGTGACAAAATATCAAATCTACATATTCAGTTTGTAATCTTTTTAGGGCAGCATTTGTTCCTTCAATAATGTGTTTTCGTGATAATCCTCTATCATTTGGTCCTTTACCACCCCAAAATATTTTTGTTGACAAAACCAGGTCTGAGCGTTTCCAGCCAGCCTTTTTTATAACATTTCCCATAACAAGCTCAGCTTGCCCCTCAGCATACCCCTCGGCATTATCAAAAAAGTTAACACCTTGATCATATGCTTCTTTCATTATTTTGTACGCTGCATCAACATCTATTTGGCTACCAAAAGTCACCCATGATCCCAAAGATATTGATGACACTTTTAAACCTGTATTACCTAAAAACCTGTATTCCATAAGATTATAATATAAAAGTATTTTTGTTTAGATTTGTTTGAAATATTCTTAATGAAACTCCTTGCAGCAAGCTGACGAAGTATCTCAGTCGAATCTTGATATTTATTAGCGCATCAAGATGCGGGGAATAAAACCCATGAGATTCCTCGACTTTACTTCGACTTCGCTCAGTAACCACGCTCGGAATCAGTTCGGCTAAATGATTTTGACAAACAAAATCATAGTCTCACTGATTTAATCGCAAGCGGTTATTAAAAAACGTAGGCATGGTTAAACTAAGGTCATGTGTTTATGCGCAATAGCTATCCTAAACTAAAGTCTATAAAAGTGCAAGGACAAGGACATAAAAACAAAATTATTCTTTATCCTTAAAAATAAAGCTCACAATACTAACGATAATTCCAAATAAAAGTGCCCACCAAAACCCATCTACATCAAAGCCCGAAATCATCCATCCGGCAAGACTAACCATCGCAGCATTAATTACCAACAAGAATAGTCCTATTGTAATAACAGTAATCGGAATGGTTAAAATCGTTAAAATTGGCTTAATAAAAGCATTTAGAAAGGCTAATGCAATGGCTACGATAATTGCTGTCATAAAACCATCAACATGTATTCCGGGCAATAAAAATGCTGCAAGCACAACTGCAACTGCCGTAACTAGTAAATTTATTAATCTTCTCATTTTTTTTGTTTTTATATTTATAAACTAAGCTCTAAGCTTGTTAAATAGTGTTTGACCGAAAACTCCAATTTCGTCGTTATGCTCATCTTAAAAACCCGTCATTTACATGAGTAAACTCCTGATTTTTAATATTTCACAAGCCTAGAACTTGGAATTTTCCATTCAAACACTTCGTTTCCGTTCAG
>JAOZNO010001063.1 GCA_029933755.1 Bacteroidales bacterium
GACTTTGTGCGACAATTTCAGTTTACGTATAAACTCTTACAATCTTCTGATAATCAGACGATGGGTCAGGAGTTCTGAAGTTAGACTAGTTTGCGTAGAAAACAGCTTACTTTTTATTTCTGAAACAATAATAAAATCCTGCGTACGTATTACATTTATTTTATTATCAGCAAGTTCAAAAATAAAACCCTCAGCGTTTTCAGTTAACATGTATGCAAAGTGGGTAAATTGTTCAATTGGTTCAGGCGAAAATTCTTGTTTCAGACCTTTTATTTTGAAATAATAACTGAAAAGACTTTGTGGTAAAAATTTATATAAATAATGATTTTCAAGCTTTCAATCTAAGCTGAATAATTCCACGCTAAGGCGGGGCAGGCTATGCGTTTTTTCCTTGTTGGAATTTAACATATAAATCAAAAAGTTTATGAACCTTTAGCTCATGCGTAGCATAATTAATCAGGCTAATTTCTTAACAACTATTTTTTATTTAATTTGCAGTTCTTCAGCACTTTAATTAAAAATTTAATGAACCCTTGTTAAGAGAATTAAGACGAACGTCCATCAATAATTTTTCTGCGGTATTACTAAGTCTAGTTTTTGCCGCTTTAAAACTTTCTTTGCCACTTTTAGCAAAGCATTCTGGTTCATCAACTCTCATTTGAGCAGTTATGTCATCTAAAGCTGTATCACAAGTACTTGATTCAACACCATCGCATTCGTATGTTTCACCATTATAAATGTAATACGAATTAGCTTCCCCATCAGAACAAAATGTTGCAATTAAATCAATATCTAACTGTTCGCAAAAATCATCAGCTAAATCATTTCCATCACATGATTCTTCTGGCTCAGGTTCTAAACAAGATAATGATAAACTCGTAATAAGTACTGCAAATAGGGCAATGTAAGTTATTTTTTTCATATTATTAAGTTTTGAATTAATATATAAAATTATAAAATATATCCCCATTTACAAAACAGAATGTAATTCTTTTTCAATTTTCTTTTTTAGAGTGTCATAATTTTTATATCCTTTATAAATTCTATTATTTATAATAAAGGTAGGAGTGCCAGTAAGTGATAATGCTTTAAAATCTTTATAATTTGAAATAATATAGCTCTCAGCTATTCCAGATAGCATATATTCTGCAATGTGATTGTTCTCGGCAATAAAGTCTTCTGTTAATTGAATAAATTCTTCTGTATATACTACTGATGGTTCATTCCGCAAGAGTTTATCAATTGGTTCAAAATTGCCACATTCATTTATGCAAACAGCAAGTTTTAGGGAATTTAAGATATTGCTGTTGTTTGTAATATCAACTAATTTTATAACTAGTTTAACTTTACGTGTCTCAATGTATTCCTTTTTTAACAGAGGTAGTGCCTCTGAAAAAAAATTGTT
>JAOZNO010000285.1 GCA_029933755.1 Bacteroidales bacterium
ATGGAAAGATTACTTATTCACTTCATTTTTCTTAATTGTTATTTTGAGCTTTTTTTCTGAATATTTGTTTGAGACACAGTTGGGAATTACTTTTTTTGCCTATTTTTATTCTTTATTATTTTTTAAACCTCAGGAATTTTCAAATAAAAAAAATCCTGTTAATTAAAAGAGTATAAAAATTTTAGTTTTATAAATTCTTTAATTATATAATAAACGAGCGAATGAAAAATATTTCGGCCATAATAATTACATATAATGAGGAAAAAAATATTAAAAAATGTTTAGATTCGCTAAAAGGTGTTGTTGATGAAATTGTGGTAGTTGATTCTTTTTCTAAAGATAAAACGAAGGAAATATGTTTGGAGTATAATGTTGCATTTTACCAAAATCCTTTTGAGGGGTATTCGCAACAAAAAAACTATGCAAATTCACTGGCAAAAAATGAATATATTCTTTCTTTAGATGCAGATGAAGCCTTATCGCCTGAATTAAAAGAATCGATACTAATTGAAAAGAGAAAAGGTTTTCCAAGAAAAGCATATCAAATTAGTCGGTTGGTATTTTATTGTGGAAAAAAAATCAGATATACAGATTGGTATCCTGATGTGAAGTTGCGTTTGTGGAAAAAGGAGCTTGGAAAATGGGAAGGCCTTTTGCATGAAAACGTACAATTAAAAGAAGATGTTAAGCCAATGTTGTTAAAGGGCGATTTATATCATTATACTTTCCATACTATTAGTCAGCATATTGCACAGATAGATAAGTTTACTGAAATTGGTGCTCAGGCTGCTTTTCTGAAAAATAAAAAAGTAAATATCGTTATGATTTATATTAAAAGTGAGTGGAAATTTATAAGCTCATTTTTTTTAAGACTGGGTTTTCTTGATGGCTATTACGGATATGTTATTTGTAGGTTGTCAGCACAGGCAACTTTTATTAAATATATAAAACTTAGAGAATTAAATAAGGTAAGTGAAGCAAATTAGACGAATAATTATAAGTAGAACCGATAGTATAGGTGATGTGGTTTTGACCTTACCTATATGTGGTATTTTAAAAAATAAATTTCCGGAAGTTGAAATTTATTTTCTTGGTAAAAACTATGTTAAAGCAATTGTTGAAACATCAGTTCATGTTGATTTGTTTGTAAGTTATGATGAAATACTAGCATTGACTGATGATGAGCAGGTAAATAAAATTAAAGAATTAAATGCTGATGTGCTAATACATGTTTTTCCGAATAAAAAAATAGCTAGGATAGCTAAAAGGGCAAAAATACCTGTTAGAATAGGAACAAGTCACAGATTATTTCACTTATTTACATGTAATGAAAAAGTTACTTTTAGTAGAAAAAAATCTAACTTACACGAAGCACAGTTAAATACTAAGCTCTTAAAACCATTAGGAATTATAAAAGATTATTCATTAGATGAACTTCCAGATTATTATGGCTTAGAAAAAATACCTGTTTTAAAACCGGAACTTTCAAAATTGATTAAAGCTGATAAATTTAATCTTATTCTTCATCCTAAATCGAAAGGTAGTGCAAGAGAATGGGGTGTAGAAAACTTTGACAAACTGATAAACTTATTAGCTAAAAGTGACTTTAATATATTTATTACAGGTACAGAACATGAGGGGGAATTAATTCGACCTTTAATTGAAAAAAATAAAAGTTTGATTACGGACTTAACTGGGAAAATGAGTCTTACTGATTTGGTCGCTTTTATCAGCAAATCGGATGGTTTATTAGCTGCAAGTACAGGGCCATTACATATTGCAGCTGCATTAGGAATTAATGCTATTGGCATATATGCACCAATGATACCTATTCATCCTGGAAGGTGGGCTCCAATTGGCAAACATGCTCATTATCTTGTGATTAATAAAAAGTGTGAAAAATGCAGAAAAGGCGGAGCATGTGATTGTATAATGGAAATTCGGCCTGAAGACATTGCAGCAAAATTCAAAAATATGCTTAGTAGTTATTTGTTTACAGCTCCTTAGCTCCTAAGTGCTTTTTCAAGCTGGGTTTTAAAATCCGGCATTTTTTCTTTTATTGCTTTCCATATTTCATCAGGGTCAAATCCGAGATATATACTGATAATATTAGATTTGTTTTCTTTTATTTTGTACCAGTCAACGGTATTAAACTTTTCTTTGATTTCAGGTTTGATTTTAGTGTCCATTTCTGCAATAACCACAAGGTTCATTTTTATTGCATCCCAAGCCATTTGGTTTGAAGTCATATCATGAACACTGTTCATATCTTCAGTGAATTTTTGAATTTTTTGAATTGCCTCGTATAAGGTTTTCACTTTTAATAATTCTTCTTTAATCATTAGAAATATTTTAAGTTGTTGGACTTATTTTTAAATTAAGATCATTTAACTGGGCATTGTCAATTGGTGCCGGAGCATCAATCATAATATCTCTACCTGTATTATTTTTTGGAAAAGCAATTACATCACGTATTGAGTCTGAACCATTTAACAGGGCTACCCATCGGTCAAGGCCAAAAGCTGCACCGCCATGAGGTGGTGCACCATATTTAAATGCTTCCATTAAAAAGCCAAATTGTGCTTCAGATTCTTCAGGTGTAAAACCCAATAAATCAAACATCTTATGTTGAAGCTCGTTATCATATATGCGAATAGAACCACCACCAACTTCTACTCCATTTACTACAAAGTCATAAGCATTAGCTCTTACTTTTCCAGGAGCAGTATCCATAAGTTCAAGGTCTTCTGCTTTGGGCGAAGTAAATGGATGATGCATTGCATGAAAACGTTTTGAATCCTCATCCCATTCTAATAGAGGGAAATCAACAACCCATAGTGGAACAAAATTATCTTTTTTACGTAAACCTAATCGATCACCCATCTCAAGTCTAAGCTCATTAAGGGCATTTAAACTATTTGATTTTTCACCTGAGATAACTAATAATAAATCACCGGGTTTAGCATCAAATACTTTTGCCCACTCTTTTAAATCTTCCTGACTGTAAAACTTGTCTACTGATGATTTAAATGTACCATCTTCATTGTATTTTGCATAAATCAATCCTTTTGCACCAATTTGCGGCTTTTTAACAAAATCGATTAGTTTATCTAATTGTTTTCTAGAGTAGTTTGAAGCACCTTCAACACAAATTCCTCCAACATATTCAGCATCGTCAAAAACTTTAAAACCTCTATTTTGAGTAACTGAATTAAGTTGATGAATTTTCATTCCAAAACGTAAATCAGGTTTGTCTGAACCATACGTGTTTATAGCTTCTTCATAGCTCATTATCGGAAAATCACCTTCGAACTCAATCCCTTTAATCGTTTTGAAAATATATTTAGCCATTTCCGAAAACATCTTAATTACATCGTCCTGAGTTACAAATGACATTTCGCAATCAATTTGTGTAAATTCAGGTTGACGATCTGCACGGAAATCTTCATCACGAAAGCATTTTACAATTTGATAATACCTGTCAAGCCCACCCACCATAAAAAGTTGTTTAAAAACCTGTGGCGATTGTGGTAATGCATAAAACGAACCAGGGCTTAAGCGAGAAGGTACCACAAAATCACGAGCACCTTCAGGGGTTGATTTAATAAGATAGGGAGTTTCAGCTTCAATAAATTCTTTGCTATCTAAATAATCACGAACTGCTTTTGAAACTTTGTGCCTAAGAATTAAAGCATTACGTACCGGATTTCTGCGGATATCCAAATAACGGTATTTCATACGTAGTTCCTCACCTCCATCTGATTCATCTTCAATAGTAAAAGGCGGCGTTTCCGAGGCTTTAATAATTTCTAGTTTTTCAACAATTATTTCAATATCACCCGTTTGCATATCCGGGTTTTTGCTGCTTCGTTCAACTACTTTCCCTTCTGCCTTAATTACAAATTCGCGGCCTAATTTTGTTGCAGCTTCTGCAAGTTTCGTATTTTTCTCCAAATCAAAAACCAATTGTGTAATACCATAACGGTCTCGTAAATCAATGAAGGTCATTCCTCCAAGTTTTCTAATTTTTTGTACCCATCCGCTAAGGGTAATGTTTTCATTTACGTTTTCAATTTTTAATTCGCCACAGTGGTGTGTTCTATACATAATATATATTGTTATATTGTTCGCTTCGGTTAGCTCAGCAACCCATTTAAAAGGTGTTTAGAAATTGGCAGTAGACAGTCTCCGGTATGCAGTATCTTTGTAAATATACTTACTGTAAGCTGAGGACTGTTCTCGTTTCAAAATCGTAAAACACTTAAAAAAATTATAAAATGCTAACTAAATAGATATGTTCTTATTAACTTTTGGCTGCGAAAATATAAAAAAATAGTGAAAACTAATGATTTTAGTTTTGGCAAGGGGTTTGGACAACCAAAATAAATGTATTCTAAAAATGCATATTTATAGTATCAAATAATTTTTTATTTTACAAAAATTTAAATTGAAAAAATAGTATGAATAAGTTTATTCTAATTTTAATAGTCATTTTTGGCTTATCATGTACAAGTTCAAACAATGATAAAGTAGTTGTAGATTTTTCAGATACAATTACAATAGAACAAGATACAAGTGTTTTGGGGTCTAAAATTGTGTATATTGCCATTGCTTCAATGACCTCACCCAAGGAGACTTATATTTATTATAGTGATTTAATAAATTATATTTCGAAAAAAGTAGGACATAAGATTTATATTAAACAAAAGAAAACTTATGAAGAAGTAAATATTCTTTTAGAAAATTCGGAAGTTGATTTTGCATTTATTTGTTCCGGAGCATTTGTTGACGAATACAAACAGGGAAAAATTAAATTATTAGTGGCTCCCGAAATTGAAAAAAAAGTATCTTATCATGCTTATATAATTACCCAAAAGGACTCAGAGATTAATAAGTTTGAAGATTTTGAGAATAAAAGTTTTGCTTTTACAGATCCCCTGTCAAATACAGGGCGGTTATATCCTTTAAAAAAACTGGCTGTGCTCAAAGAAACGGAACAGGAATTTTTCTTGAAAACAATGTATACTTATGGTCATGATATTTCAATTCAAATGGTTAACCGTGGAATAGTTGATGGTGCATCGGTTCATGGATTAATTTTTCAGTATTTATCACAGTATCATCCAGAAAGAGTAAAAAATATAAAGATTATTGAAAAATCTGAAACATTTGGAATGCCACCTGTTGTAACACCAATATTTTTAAAGAAAAAGTGTTTTGATAAGTATCAGAAAATATTTATGAACTTGCACAATGATAGCATTGGCAGAAAGATATTAGATAAACTTAATATTGATAAATTTGTTTCAGTTAATGATTCAATATATAATAGTGTTTTCCAATTAAAAGAATTTATTGAAAATGAAAGCTCAAAATAGGATTATTAAACTTCCGCTTTTTTGGAAATTTACGATTATATCGACAATTGTTGTGGTACTTTTTGGGTCAATAAATATTTATTTATTATGGACTTCGGTATATAAATCTTTTGAAAAGGAAATTGATAAT
>JAOZNO010000286.1 GCA_029933755.1 Bacteroidales bacterium
ATTTCGACAAATGGAAATTTAAAGATGTTTATAAATATTGGAAAGCCGATAAATACAAAAAAGTCCAAAAAGCATTTGACACACCTTATGATAAATTGCCCGCACCATCTAAAATACCGGCCGGGGCTATTGAGTTTGATGTAAAAGCACTGGGGAAAGTTAAATCAGCAACACTCGATATTAAAACAGCCACCTGTATCATCGAATGGGAAAACGGTGCTAAACTCACAACTTTTATTCATGCCGAGAATCCGGTGGGTTGGTATAAGTTTGAAAATATTAAGGAATCGGTAAAACTTGCTTTGATTTCACCTCCATATAACAGAGATAGCGATGGGAAATATACAAGCCAATCAAAAAATGATTTAAACCAGCTTAAATACGCACAGGGAGAAATTAAAAAAAATAAAAACTCATATACCTATACCCAACAGGGATGGGGCGATTTTTCTTATCAAATTCATACCCAATGGACATCTGATAATAATTCTTTAGAGGGTTGTTGGTCAATATCTTCTGAAAACAAAGGGTGGATAAAAACATTATTGGCAGGTGAAGTAGTTAAAAAAGAAACTGCCGTAGGGTATGATAAATCATATAAGGAACATTTGGCCTGGTGGAATAATTACTGGAAACAATCAACCATAGAAATACCAGACACACTTCTTGAAAGGCAATACTACCTTGAAATGTATAAATTCGGGGCAGCGGCACGCAACAATACACCACCAATATCGCTACAGGCAGTATGGACTGCCGACCATGGAAAACTACCACCCTGGAAAGGCGATTTTCATCACGATTTAAATACACAATTAAGTTACTGGCCTTCCTACACAGGAAATTATTTGTATTTGGAAGAAGGCTTTTTGAATTGGCTTTGGAAATACCGTCCGGCGTTTAAAAAATACACAAAAGACTATTTTGAAGCGGAAGGGATGAATGTTCCGGGAGTAACAACCTTAGAAGGAGAACCCATGGGTGGATGGATTCAATATTCTATGGGACAAACAGTTGCTGCATGGTTAGGGCATCATTTTTATTTGCATTGGCGTTATTCAATGGATAGGGAATTTTTAAAAGACAGGGCCTATCCGTGGATTAAAGATGTTGCGGTATTCCTTGACGAAATGGCAGTAAAAAAGAAGAATGGAAAACGTAAACTTTTAATTAGTTCCAGCCCGGAAATTCACAATAACTCACGGGAAGCATGGTTTGCCGAAACTACTAATTTCGACCTTGCCTTAATTCGCTGGACTTACGAAAAAGCTTCAGAACTTGCCACAGAGCTTGACTTGAAAGACGATGCAAAAAAATGGACTCAAATTCTATCCGAATGGCCTGAGCTGGCTATTGATTCCAAAACCGGTTTAATGATTGCCCCAAAATTTCCGAATAATGAATCACATCGGCATTTTTCACATTTAATGGCCTTTCATCCTTTAGGTATAATCGATGTTGCAAATGGAAAGGCTGATGAAGATATTATATCCAATACTTTAAAAAATCTCGAAAAACAAGGTTCTGACTGGTGGACTGGTTATTCTTTCAGTTGGGCAGGAAATCTTTATGCCAGGGCTTTTGATGGTGATAATGCTGTAAAAGTACTTCGTACATTCGCAAAATGTTTTTGCCTGAAAAATTCCTTCCATGTAAATGGCGACCAATGTAAAGCAGGTCATTCCAAATATACCTATCGCCCGTTTACCCTTGAGGGGAATTTTGCTTTTGCTTCTGCAATCCAGGAAATGTTGTTACAAAGCCATACCGGCGAGTTGAAAATATTCTCGGCAATACCAGATGAATGGAAAAATGCCCAATTTGAAAATTTAAGGGCACAGGGTGCATTCTTAATTTCGGCAGAAATGCAAAACGGCGAAGTTACTAATGTGAAAATAGTATCGGAAAAAGGCGGCAAACTAATTATGTCAAACCCTTTCGGGGATAAGAAATTTGAATCAACAAAGGATTTTAACAGCTCAAACGGACAAATAATAGTTAATTTAAAAGAAGGCGAAACGGTGTTATTAAATAGAGTTAATCTATAAAACCAAGGTTTGTTGGATTGACAGTATAATAGAGTTTAATTAAATGATAAGAAAAGTTGGCAGTAGTCAGTCTTCAGTACGCAAATACTCTGCAAACTGCTTACTGAGAGCTGAAGACTATTTTTATTTCAAAATAACAAAAAACATAAAATGAAGTATTTATTAAGCAGCCTCTTATTAGTAATTGTAATGAGCTTTTCGATACATGAAGAACCATTTTATTCTGTACCTGAAAAACCCTGGCCGGATATATACGGAAGTCACCGGGCAGTATTAAATATAAATGAACCAGCACAAGCTGTAAGTCTTAACCTTTTATGGCGGCGGCACGATAAAAACCCGGATAAAAAGCAGTTCATTATCATTAACGCACAAACCAAGGAAAATGTCCAAAACATTCATCGTATACAGGTAAATAACGAGCGATGTAAATTGGTTTTTGGCCCTGTCACAAAACCGGGCACTTATTATTTTTACTATTTACCTTACACAATTAAAAAAAACTACGGTTTTTATAACAATAAATATTTACCCAAAGAATCGGCGGCATCTTTATCGTGGATTTCTTCTAACCAGCTAAATAATAGTCAGTTTCGCAAAACATTACCCGAAGCAGAAGTAAAAAGCATACAGTCACGTACTGAGTTTGATAGTTTTTATCCTATGGAAATAGTACCAACAAAGGGTGAAAAAATCGCGTTTCTTAGCAATATAAAATCAGATTATATACTTTTTCCTGAGAGCAGAAAATTTCCAATTCGTATGCGGGATGAGCTTCCTTTGAAATGGCTAAAATCAGGTGTCACAGATGAATTTGAAGCTGAAGCCTTAAAAAATGAATATTTTGCTTTTCAGATTGGTGTTTTTGCCCACAAAAAAGATTTAAAAAACCTTAAGGTTTCATTTTCTGATTTTACAAATGGGGAATCAGTAATTAGACAAGAGAAACTCACCTGTTTTAATACAGGCGGTATTGACCCTTTCGGCAAAGCATTTGTAAAAAAGCTTGATGTTGACAAAGAAAAAGTTCAGGCCTTATGGATGGGTATTGACATCCCCGAAACCATCAAAGCGGGTACTTATCATGGCAATGTAATAATAAAGGCTGAAAATGCTGAAACCCAAAGCATAAAAGTAAAGTTGGAAATACTTGATAAGATTTTGCCTGACCGAGGTGATAACGAACCCTGGCGACATTCCCGTTTACGATGGCTAAATTCAACACGTGGAATTGACGATAAGCCTACTACAAGTTATAAATCCATCAAAACCATAAATAAAAACAAATTTGAATTAAGCGGTAAAATCCTTGAAACCGCATCAAATGAATTACCGGCTTCTATAAATGTTTATGGTACTGAAATTTTGCATCAACCGGTTAAATTTATCGTGGAAACCACAAGTGGTATAGCTAATATATCGAAACCGGATAAAATTAATATAAAGAAGGATGCCACAGGTATAAAGATTATATCATGGAAAAGTAACACAAACAATATTGAACAAACGGGTATTCGCACGATTGAATCGGATGGCTATATTAACTATAAAATCACTTTAAAAGCAGTAAAAGATATCAATCTAAAAGACGTACGTCTTGAAATTCCTTTAAAAAACGAACTAGCCCAATATATGAAGGGTATGGGCTTAGCTGGAACGGAAGTACCAAAAAAGCAAAAAGCAAAGTGGCGTGGCCCACACGATAGTTTTTGGATTGGTAACACCGATGGTGGATTATGGTGCGAATTTAGGGACGATGGCTATCACGGGCCTTTACTGAATCTTTACAAACCTGACCCACCAAAGTGCTGGGACAATAAAGGTAAAGGCGGTTTCATGATAAAAAAGAATGGCAAAACAACAACAGCAATTGCTTACAGTGGTAGCAGAAAACTAAAACAAGGTGAATCCATCACTTTTGAATGGGCTTTTTTAATTACCCCGGTAAAAAAAATAAATTACCAAAGTCAGTTTGTTGACCGATATTATCACAACGGCGGCAAACCAAAACCCAAAGAAAAAGACCTGAAAACAGGTATTAAAATTGTAAATCTGCACCATGCTAACGATTACAACCCACACATTAACTATCCATTTATTGCGGTTAATGAAATGAAAGGCTTTGTTGATGAAATGCACCAAAAAGGCTTAAAAGTAAAAATTTATTATACCGTTCGTGAGTTAACCAATTACACAACAGAACTTTGGGCACTTCGCAGTCTTGGGAACGAAATACTTGGCGGTGGCAAAGGTGGTGGTTTTACCTGGTTACAGGAACATCTTATTGATGATTATCACCCGCAATGGTATCAATATTTTTCGGATAAAAGCCCTGATGCTTCAATTGTTAATGCACCCGGAGATTCCCGTTGGTATAACTATTATATTGAAAGCCTTGCATGGCTTATAAAAAATATTGGTATTGATGGATTGTACCTTGATGATGTTTCGTATGACAGGCGCATTTTAAAACGTATGCGGAAGGTGTTTGATAGCGAAAAACCCGGTTGCTTATTAGACCTTCATTCAAATACCGGCTTCTCGAAAGGTCCTGCAACCCAATACTCTGATTTTTTTCCCTACATTGATAAAGTTTGGTTTGGCGAAAGTTTTAGATATAATAAAATGTCATCGGCAAATTGGCTGGTTGAAGTTTCCGGTATTCCTTTTGGCCTTATGGGTGACATGCTTCACGAAGGTGGAAACCGTTGGTTGGGCATGCTCTATGGCATGACTGTCCGTTTGCCCTGGGTATCAAATAAAATTCTGGCAAATCCTGTTCCCGTGTGGGAATTATGGGATAATTTTAAAATATGGGATGCTGAAATGATTGGTTTTTGGGAAGATGATGTGCCTGTTAAAACGAACAAACAGGATGTAAAAATAACAGTTTATAAAAAACAGGGTAAAACCTTAATTTCCATTGGAAATTTCTCAAAAAAGTTACAAAAGGTAAAACTATCAATTAATTGGAAAGTATTAGGTCTGGATAAAAATAATGTGGTGTTGTCTGCCCCTGAAATAAAAGATTATCAAGCGGCAGCTCAATTTAAACCCGATGATGTAATTGAAGTAAAAGGGAAACAGGGCTGGTTAATTGTTATTGAAGATAAGAAGTGACTGAAAGCAAACTAATTAAGCAATAGTAATGCACGTCATTGCGAGAGCTTCGCTCGTGGCAATCCCAAACAATTAAGAAAGTGGTGCATTTGTACTAATTTACCGCAGTTTGTACATTAGGAGATTGCTTCACTACGTTCGCAATGACGTACGTTTTGTGGCTTTGCGAGGAAAGCTAAAACAGCACATCAATTAACAAAAGAATAAAACAATGAACAAAACATTTTTTAAATTCATCTTCACAGGGATTCTCTCATTTTTATCTATAAACATATTTGCACAACCGATTATATACGAACTTGATGCAAGCAAAGTAGATAAACAGGCAAAAACCA
>JAOZNO010000287.1:0-1214 GCA_029933755.1 Bacteroidales bacterium
CCTGAAAAAAATCAACTTGCAAAGTCTTTCAGACTTGGTAAGTTTGAGATGCCGACAGGTACAAATCAACAAAGCTTCGCAACGTTCCGCATTAGCGGAATTTGGTATACTTACTAAGTTGCGTCATACTTTAAGCTGACAGTGCCTGAAACAACTGACAGTGTTAAAGTTGAAAAAAATGAATTTATTGTTTTCTGTTCTTCAAAAATTCAACAGCCTTATCAGGAAAGTCAGTAAAAACACCATCGAAATCTGCGGTAAAAAAACCTACCTCTAATAACTCGTTAAAGCTTTCATAATATTCAGGGTAGTCATCTGCTCTATACGTGAAAGGGTGAACCAATAATCCCTGTTTATGCGCGTTTTTAACTAAATCAGTAATAACAAATTCTCCATTGGTTTTGCCTTTAATTATTGTTCCAAACCAAGGCCCAATACCATCTGCATATTTAGCAATTTCATAAAATTTGTCTTCTGAATAGTCTCCACCTAAAAGTTGAATTAACTTTAAATCGCTTTTCAATTCAAAACGAATTCTTTTGGTTTCTTCAATATCAAAGCATTGCACAAAGCAATTATCTGTTCTTTTTTGATAACCATAATTACTTAAAACAGAAAGTGCAATTTTCGATAAATCCTTTCCTTCTTTTCTGTGAAATGCAGGTTCTTTAATTTCAGGATAAATCCCAATATCTTTTCCTGTACTTTTATTCAAACCCTGTATCATCTCAATTTCTTCTGATAAAGAGTGTAGCTTGAATGACGATTTTTTCAATGGAAACCTATTTGAAAATACGGCTTTTTTAGTTTTAGGATTAAATCTTTCAAAAACAGACAGGCTTTTTAACTCTTCAAAAGTGAAATCAATAACGTAAAACTTGCCATCATCTCTTGCCCTTTCAGGGAATATTTCAGCAACATCAGTAACTGTTTCTAAATGAATATCGTGTATAACAATTGGTATATTGTCTTTAGATAAAACCAAATCCTGTTCTAAATAATCTACACCCATGGCATATGCCATAGCTTTTGCTTCTAAAGTGTGTTCCGGCAAATAAGCTGAAGCGCCTCTATGTGCGATAACTATTTTTGTTTTTTTGCTTGTCAAAAGATTATTATTGTTTTTTGTGCTACAAGAGACTAAAATAGAAAGAATTATAAATAATGCTGTTTGTTTCATGTGTCTATTTTTTAATTGCTTTCATTTGGCACAT
>JAOZNO010000287.1:1314-5491 GCA_029933755.1 Bacteroidales bacterium
CACATAGCCAGTTCCGGTTCCGCTACTGCGGAAGAACATCCCTGTCATACAAACGAGCACCTAGTTAGTTGATTATGCTCAGTAATCATACCTTTGCGTGTTTAAAGTTAAGCATGGATGTTTCATTTATATAATAATGTAAAATTACAGAGCTTAAAAGAGCTAATCTGCAAAAATAAAGCAGGCTAAGTAATTAATGGTGTAAATTAGGTTTTTCCATGACAGTTTTTATACTTTTTGCCACTACCACAAGGACAGGGTTCATTTCTGCCAACTTTTTTTTCAACACGAACAGGTTGTATTTTTTCTTGTTTTTTATCACTTTGACTTTCATCATATCCATCAGCTTCATTTTTCTGAGTTTTGTATTTACTCATATCTAAACGGCGTTGTGACCTTGCCTGCTGAACTTTCGATGGGTCGCTAAACTGGATTTGAGCCTTCAATAAGGAGGAGATTATACTCCGGTTATTGTTATCAACCATGGTTTTGAAAAGCTCATATGATTCAAATTTATAAATTAAAAGTGGATCTTTTTGTTCAATAGTTGCATTTTGAACGGATTGCTTTAAATCATCCATTTCACGAAGGTGTTCCTTCCATGCTTCATCAATGGTAGCTAAAATAGTTGTTTTTTCAAATCCTATCACAACCTCTTTAGCATTTGTCTCATAAGCTTTCTTTAAATTTACCATTACCTGGTAAACTTTTACACCATCAGTAATTGGTACTAATATATTTTCGTATTGATGTGCTTGTGTTTCATAAACATCTTTAATAACTGGAAAAGCTTGCTCAGCAATAAGTGTTGTTTTATTTTCAAATGTTATTAAAGCTGCATCGTACAATCTATCAACAAGTTCATTTGGATTAAGTTTCATGAATTCTGATTCGTTTACAGGACTTTCAGTTGATAAAACCCTGATACAATCCATGTTAAATTCATCAAATTCTGAAATTCCGTGATGATTTGCTACAAGTGAATCACAAACATCGTACATCATATTTATAATATCAACTCCTAACCGCTCACCATGAAGAGCATGTCGTCTTTGTTTATAGATAACTTCACGTTGTGAGTTCATTACGTCATCGTACTCTAATAAACGTTTTCTTATTCCAAAGTTATTTTCTTCTACTTTTTTCTGTGCTCTTTCAATTGATTTGCTAATCATTGAATGTTGAATTACTTCACCATCTTCAAGACCCATTCTGTCCATTAGTTTAGCTATACGGTCAGAACCAAACATACGCATTAAATCATCTTCAAGAGAAACAAAAAATTGTGATTCACCCGGGTCACCTTGTCTTCCTGAACGACCTCTTAATTGTCTGTCAACACGACGGGATTCATGCCTTTCTGTACCCAAGATAGCCAAGCCCCCTTGTTCCTTAACATGGTCTGAAAGTTTAATGTCAGTTCCACGACCAGCCATATTTGTTGCTATAGTAACCATTTTTTCTTTACCTGCTTCAGCTACAATATCTGCTTCGCGTTGATGTAATTTCGCATTAAGTACATTATGCTTAATACCACGAATTTTTAACATTCTGCTTAATAACTCCGAAATTTCTACCGAAGTAGTACCCACTAATACGGGTTGATCATTTTTTACCAGTTTGGCACTTTCTTCTATTACAGCATTGTATTTTTCGCGCTTTGTTTTATACACAAGATCATCTCTATCATCCCTAACTATTGATCTATTCGTTGGTACAACAACCACATCCAATTTGTAAATATCCCATAATTCACCTGCTTCTGTTTCTGCTGTACCTGTCATACCCGCAAGTTTATGGTACATTCTAAAGTAATTCTGAAGTGTAACGGTAGCAAATGTTTGAGTTGCCGCTTCAACTTTCACATTTTCTTTTGCTTCAATTGCCTGATGTAAACCGTCTGAATATCTACGACCGTCCATAATACGTCCGGTTTGTTCATCAACAATTTTCACCTTATTATCCATTACTACATATTCCACATCTTTTTCAAACATGGCATATGCTTTTAATAACTGATTTATGGTATGAACTCTTTCCGATTTAATAGCGTAATCAGATATTAATTTATCCTTTTTTGCAAGTTTTTCTTTTCCTGTTAAATCAGATTTCTCTAAATCAGCAATCTCAGAACCAATATCCGGAAGTACAAAAAACAAATTGTCGCCAACATCTGCAGAAATAAGATCAATACCTTTATCCGTTAAATCAATTGAATTGGTTTTTTCTTCAATAACAAAATATAAGTCATCTGTTATCTCAGGCATACGTTTTGCATTTTCTGCCAAATAAACATCCTCTGTTTTTAACATCAAGGCTTTCATGCCTGTTTCACTCAAATACTTTATAATTGCATTATTTTTTGGTAAACCCTTAAATGCTCTTAATAAAAGTATACCTCCATCTTTTGTGTTTCCTTCAGCAATGAGTTTTTTTGCATCAATTAGTAATTGAGTAACCAGTTTTCTTTGCGCACTATTAAGTTTTACAACATAATTCTTTAATTCGCCAAACAACTGTTGATCACCCTTAGGAACAGGGCCGGAAATAATTAAAGGTGTACGAGCATCATCAATTAACACAGAATCTACTTCATCAACTATTGAATAATGATGTTTCCTTTGTACTAAATCCTGCGGGCTTATTGCCATATTATCTCTAAGGTAATCAAAGCCAAATTCATTGTTTGTACCAAAGGTGATGTCTGCGAGGTAAGCATCTCTTCTGTCCTGCGAGTTTGGTTGGTAATTATCGATACATTTAACTGAAAGACCATGAAATTCATACAATGGGCCCATCCATTCAGCGTCACGCTTTGCTAAATAATCATTTACCGTAACAATGTGCACGCCCCTTCCGGTAAGTGCATTTAGAAACACAGGTAAGGTAGCAACAAGTGTTTTACCTTCACCCGTGGCCATCTCGGCAATTTTTCCTTCATGTAACACAATCCCGCCCATTAGCTGAACATCGTAATGGATCATATCCCATTTGATTTCAATACCACCAGCTATCCATCGGTTTTTATAAAAGGCTTTATCTCCTTTTATTATTACGCTATCTTTAAACGATGCGAGATCACGATCAAAATCAGTTGCTGTTACTTCAATGGTTTCGTTATTAAAAAAGCGAGTAGCTGTTTCTTTAATAATAGCAAAGGCAACAGGCAGAATTTCTTTTAAAACTTCTTCCGTTTTGTCAAGAATTTTTTGCTCTTTTTTATCTATTGTTTGATATATTTCTTCTCTGTATGTTATATTCGTTTCATCTGATTCAGCTTTTGCTTTTAGTTCAGATATTTCTGCTACTTCTGCACTGATGTATTCTTTAATTTGTTTTTTTAATTCAATCGTTTTCTCACGAAGCTCATCATTTGTAATATTTCTGATTTTATCGTATTCAAGCTTAACCTTTTCAACTGTTGGCCAGGCCTCTTTAATATCCTTGTCTGATTTTTTTCCGAAAATTTTATTCAATATACTGTTAAGTGTCATTTTATTATATTTTAGCTTTGGTTATGAAAACCTATGTTGTTTATTGTAATCCTTTATTTCAACCCGCAAAAGTAAATTATTTTTGGCAAAAGTCGATACCATTCTAGTCTGATTAATTTGTAAAATAAATAATTACTATGCAAAAAGTGTAAAACTGATTGATAAAGAGTGATTTATCACCCATTATATTTCTAATTTATTTTACCGGAAACAATCAATCTCTGGATTGGTGTTTTGTTATAAATTCACAAATAGTAATAAGTAAATAATAGTTGTATTCAAAAATCTTACGTGTCAAACCTAATATATATGCAAATTATCACGTTTTTTAAATAGAAATAACAATTAAGATAAAAAAGTATTTATATTTGCTGCTGTTTTTATTCTGATATAGAATACACATAATCATTCAAAAAATATTAAAAGATAGATTTGGTGGTTATTTTTATTATAAATGAATCAGGCTTAAATTTATTAAAAATATAAAAGAGGTATGAAAAAAGTTATATTATGGGTTCTTGCGATTGTGATTACTATGGGTGCAGTTGTATATCAGAGACTTACTGGACCAACACATCCTAAAAGAGTTAAACTTGAATTGAATGAAAAAACGTATAAATTGAAACTGTTGCGTAGCCATGGTGGTACAGAAGATGCACCAATTGAACTGGCAATAAATGATG
>JAOZNO010000288.1 GCA_029933755.1 Bacteroidales bacterium
GTGTATTACTGGAAAGTAATAAGCAAAGATGCACATGGTAATAAGTCTGATTCAGGAATTTATCAGTTTAAGGTCATTTGAAAAATTAATTTTGTCCCTAAAAGCACAGTCTTAAAGTGAATTTATTACAAAAAATCACTTTTTACTTGTATTTTATTTTGTTTTATAAATATAATACTTACATTTGACACATCAAAATTGTAAAAAATGAATAGAGTAATTAATAGTTCAGTCCTAGTCAATCTCTTTTTACTAACCTTATTTAAAGGAATGGTATAGCTGAACATATATATAATATAAAAGCAAACACCATTCCTTACCGGATGGTGTTTTTTTTTATGGGTAAGCTCTAAATATCCAAATTTCTTCGTTACTCAAATTTTTCAAAACTCTCATTTACAAAAGTAAACTCGAGCTTTGAAAAATTTGAAAGCCTTGAACTTTGAACCTTTAGAGATTACCTTTACTAAGCATTCAAGTTCCTATTTTTTTAACGCAGAAATAGGATGTGGTTTTTCAATATCATTTTTATTAACAACAACAACTAATTTAACATGACAACAACATTACAGAACATTAATGGTGCCGAAGCTATTTTCAAAGCCTTGATTAACGAGGGTGTTGATACGGTTTTTGGCTATCCGGGTGGAGCAAACCTACCCATTTATGATGCTTTTTATAAGCATAAAAATGAGTTGAAACACATTCTTGTTCGCCATGAACAAGGTGCTGTTCATGCAGCCCAGGGGTATGCCCGGGTGTCAAAAAAAGTGGGTGTTTGTATGGTAACATCCGGCCCTGGCGCAACGAATCTTATTACCGGAATCGCAGATGCGATGATAGACAGCACACCAATTGTCTGTATAACAGGACAAGTCGTTTCTCCCCTACTTGGCTATGATGCTTTTCAGGAAACCGATGTCGTAGGTATTTCAATGCCTGTTACCAAATGGAATTATCAGATTACTTCTGCAAGTGAAATTGCTGAAGCGATTGCAAAGGCTTTTTATATTGCTAATTCCGGTAGGCCGGGACCTGTATTGTTAGATATCACAAAAGATGCCCAACAAGAAATGCTTGAAGAGTTTAACTATAAGAAATGTGAACGAATTCGCAGCTATCACCCTTATCCTAAGCCTGATATGGATGCTATTGATGAAGCAGTACATATAATTGATCATGCTAAAAAACCTTTTATTATAGTAGGACAAGGTATTTTATTATCTGAAGCCCAGGAGGAAATAAAGAATTTAGCTGAAAAAGCAAATATTCCGGTATCATCAACTTTATTAGGCTTATCTGCATTCCCATCTGATCATGAATTGTATTACGGTATGGTTGGTCTACATGGAAATTACGCACCTAATAAAATGACAAATGAATGTGATGTTCTTATTGCTGTTGGAATGCGGTTTGACGACCGTGTAACAGGCACTCTGGAAACCTATGCAAAACAAGCAAAGATTATTCATATTGAAATAGATCCTGCTGAAATTGGTAAGAATGTTACACCTGCAATCCCTATAAATTCAGATGCAAAAGTTGCCCTAAGAGCAATTAATAAAAGAATTCAGACAAATATTCATACAAAATGGTTAAAAACAGCCGATGAGTATGTAAAAATTGAAGCAGAAAAAGTATTCAAAAACGACCTGTTCCGGACAAGTGGGGAGTTACAAATGGGTGAAGTTATTCGAAAAATTTCAGATAAAACAAATGGGACAGCAATTACGGTAAGTGATGTGGGACAGCACCAAATGGCCGCGGCCAGATATTATGATTACAAAGATACCGATAGCCAGGTAACTTCAGGAGGTTTAGGTACAATGGGTTTTGCGCTACCCGCAGCAATTGGTGCAAAACTTGGCGCACCAAAACGTGAGGTTGTTGCAATAATTGGTGATGGTGGGTTTCAAATGACCATGCAAGAACTTGGTGTAATGATGCAATATAAAATCCCTGTTAAAGTGGTTGTTCTTAACAATAATTTTCTTGGAATGATTAGGCAATTGCATGACGTTTATTATGATAGTCGCGATTTTTTTGGAGAATTACAAAATCCGGATTTTCTAAAAATTGCAGATTCATTTAATATTAAATCAGCAAGTGTAAGCAAACGCGAAGATTTGGATAAAGCTGTTGATGAGATGGTTAAACATAAAGGCTCTTACTTTTTAGAAGTAATGGTTGAAAAGATCAACAATATATTCCCAATGATTCAGGCAGGAGCATCTGTTTCAGAAATGTTGCTGGAGGATCCGAAGCTTGTAGCCTCAGTTAATTAAAGTTTGTCTAAATGAGCGTCACTGCGAGGGCATAGCCCGTGGTAGTCTCCTACAATTATCAAAGCAGTATGTTTAATTCATGTGCTGCATAGCGCACTTTAGGAGATTCCTTCTCCGCTAGCCAGCGGATCGGAATGACGAAAACAAATGGACTGTCATTATAAAAAATAACATCTTTAAAATAAAAAAAATGAAAAGAAAATTTACATTATTAATATATACTGAAAATCATATTGGATTACTGAACCGGGTATCAATTATATTTACCCGCAGGAAGGTTAATATTGAAAGCCTTACCACTTCACCTTCACGACATGAGGGTATTCACACATTTGTAATTGTAGTAAATACGACTCGTGATATGGTCGAAAAAATTCAAAAACAAATTGAGAAACAAATTGAAGTGTTAAAAGCCTTTCTTTATGAAGATGATATGATTTTATCACAGGAAGTGGCACTTTATAAAGTTTCAACCAAAGCAATTGCCCGAAACAACAAAATTGAGGAATTAGTTCGCAACAGCAACGGACGTATTTTAGATATTGAACCGGAATATATTGTTATTGAAAAAACAGGAAATCAGGAGGAAACTCAGGAATTTCTAGAGAAACTAGCACCTTATGATGTACATGAGTTTATTCGTTCTGGTAGAGTTATGATTACCAAACCAATGAAACGTTTGCAGGATCATTTAAAAGATATGGAAAAGCAAGGTGCTCATAAAAAGGTTTTTGTTGATTAACCCTCATTGAGGAATTTTGTATTTTCTCATGCTTAAGTTTTAAGGCTACGATTTTATGAATATAAGTCAAATAATAATTGATATAATTCGTGAATTCGTGGCTTTTACTTTAAACCGTATCCATAAAAGTTTGTTCTACTTTATTAAAAAGCACAATACCAATGCTTAAAACAAAAACTGTAAAAGCAAAACTGTAAAGCAAATGATACCAATCTACAGTACCTGCACCTAGTAATGCATATCTAAAAGTTTCAATAATAGGGGTTAGTGGGTTTGCCAAAACAAAAATCCGGTATTTTTCAGGTAATTCTGATAAAGGATAAATAATAGGGGTAGCATACATCCATAATTGCACTCCAAAGCCCACTAAATTTGTTAAATCGCGGTATTTTGTAGTTAAAGATGAAATTATGATACCAAAACCTAAGCCTAAGCCTGCCATTAACATAATTAAAACAGGTAAAAGAAGCACATATAAGTTCATCTGAAAATCAGCTCCAACCAGTTTATAATAAATCATAAAAGCTGCCAGTAAAAGAAACTGTATAAAAAATTGTATCAGACTTGATATTACAACTGATATAGGAAGCGTTAAGCGTGGGAAATATACTTTGCCGAAAATACCGGCATTAGCAATAAATGTGTTTGAGGTTGAATTCAGACAAGTTGAAAAATAAGTCCATCCAACAATGCCAGACATATAGAACAGTATTTGTGGTAAACCATCGGTGGGTATTTTTGCAATATTACCAAAAACAATGGTGTAAATTAGAGTGGTAAGTAACGGCTGAATTAAAAACCATAAAGGACCGAGTATCGTTTGTTTGTATCTGGCAACAAAATCACGTCTGACAAAAAGCCTTATCAAATCCCGGTATCGCCAAATATCTTGTAAATCTACATCTAACAAGCTACGCTTGGGTTTTATAATCATATTCCAATTATCGTCGGGTATGTTTTCTTTGCTAATTGAGGTGTTTTCAGTACTCATCAGGATTAATATTTAAGTCCTGCAAATATAACAAATTCATCTGTTTATATTTTATTATTTTTAGTTGTCAGAAGGAACCGCAAGTTAAAAATAGTCATTGTTGTGTGTGATAATAATCGTTAGCACACAGCATCTGCCCTAACTTTTCTAAGAAAATAAAATTAGAAAATATATGTGGGTAATTATTTTTTAACATACTTGTTTCATTTTTAGATTTTGTTTGTTATGAATTTTTAGCTTCTTAATGAAGAAGAAAATTTAATCCATATTTTACTAAAATAACTAAATAAGGCTTACTTTATATTGCTTTTTATAAAAAATAGGGCTTACTTTGTGTTGATATTTGCCATAAATAACCCTTACTTTATGCAATGTATAAAAGAACGATAATAAATAAATTAACAGCCTGGAAAAACAAAAAAAATCGTAAACCACTGATATTAAGAGGTGCAAGACAGGTTGGTAAAACGACTTTGGTTAAAATGTTTGCCAAAGAATTTGACTATTTTATTAATTTGAACTTAGACAAAACGGGTGATTTGCAAGTTTTTGAACAAAATGATAATCTGGAAACCATTATTTCCATCCTATTTTTACAAAATAGTATTCCAGCAAATAAAAACCAAGCGAAAATTTTAATTTTTATTGATGAAATACAAAATTCGCCAAAAACCGTGGCCTTACTCCGTTATTTTTATGAAGAAAAAAACGAGCTTTACGTTATTGCTGCCGGCTCATTGCTCGAAAGCATTTTAGGTACCCAGATAAGTTTCCCTGTTGGAAGGGTTGAGTTTTTAATACTCAGGCCTTTTAGTTTTCAGGAATATTTAATGGCCAAAAATAAAAATACCGAAATTGAATTATTATCAAATCCCCCTTTTCCTGAATATGCACATCTACACCTACTTGATTTATTTAAGGAATACACTTTAATTGGTGGAATGCCTGAAATAGTAAGTAACTATATCGAACATCAGGATTTGGTTCAAATAGCCGACATTTTCGATGATTTAATTACTACTTATCTCGAAGATGTTGAAAAATATTCAAAAAATCCAAATCAAACAAAAATAATAAGGCATATAATTAATAACTCTATAAAACTGGCAGGTGAACGAATTAAATTTGAAGGTTTTGCCCAATCAAACTATAAATCAAAAGATGTTAGTGAATGTTTTCGTATTTTAGAAAAAACTTTTTTTTTACATCTTGTTTACCCCACAACTGCAACAAAAATACCTGCAATTGAAAATTTAAAAAAATCACCTAAATTACATATTTTAGATACTGGGATAATAAATAAGTTTGCCGGTGTACAGTCACAAATTTTAAGTAATACTAAAATTGATAGTGTATTTGAAGGCAAAATAGCAGAGCACATTACAGGACAAGAACTTCTATCCTTGCAAACAAGTGTTTTGGCAAAAAATGTTTTTTGGGTAAAAGAAAAAAAACAATCAAATGCCGAA
>JAOZNO010000289.1 GCA_029933755.1 Bacteroidales bacterium
ATTCTGCTATGTTTGGTAGCTCTGATTTATTAGTATGTGTTAAATATTCTGCTACATCAAAACCAATACCTCCTGCACCAATAATTGCCACCTTTTTTCCAACTTCTTTCTTTTCTTGTAAAACATCAATATAACTCATTACTTTTGAGTCTTCAATGCCTTCAATTTTAGGTAAACGGGGTTTTATTCCGGTAGCTAAAATTACTTCATCATATTCTGTCAAATCATTTATGTTAGCACGAGTGTTTAATTTAAGATGAACACCGTTTAGCTCAATTTGTTTTTTGAAATACCGGAGTGTCTCATAAAATTCTTCTTTACCCGGAACTTGTTTGGCAATATTGAACTGACCACCAATTTCACCAGAGGCTTCAAAAAGTGTAACACTATGTCCTCTTCCAGCTAATATTGTTGCAGACGACAGACCTGCAGGGCCTGCACCAATTACGGCAATATTCTTTTTCTTTTTCGTAGGTAGGTAATTTAGTTCTGTTTCATTACAAGCTCGTGGGTTAACCAAACATGATGAGGTTTTTCGGGCAAAAACATGGTCAAGACAAGCCTGATTACATGCAATACATGTGTTTATTTCATCTGCTCTGTCTTGTTCCGCTTTATTCATAAACTCAGGATCAGCTAAAAAAGGTCTAGCCATTGATACCATATCAGCATCTTCGTTTTCAAGAATGCTTTCAGCAATTTCAGGTGTATTAATTCGGTTTGTTGTAACAAGCGGAATATTTACCTCAGCTTTCATTTTTTTTGTAACCCAACTAAATGCAGCCCTTGGAACCATGGTTGCAATAGTTGGTATTCTGGCCTCGTGCCATCCAATACCGGTATTTATAATGCTTACACCTGCTTTTTCTAATTCTTTTGCTAAATGTACAACTTCCTCCCATTTACTTCCATCTTTTACAAGGTCAAGCATAGAAAGGCGGAAAATAATGATAAAGTCATTACCGACTTCTTTCCGAACTCTTTTTACAATTTCTAAAGGAAATTTAATCCTGTTTTCATAAGAACCACCCCATTCATCAGTTCTGTGATTTGTTTTTGCAGCAATGAACTGGTTAATTAAATAACCCTCAGACCCCATTATTTCAACACCATCATAATTTGCATGTTTAGCAAGTTTAGCAGTTTTTGCAAAATCTTTTATAGTTCTTTCAATCCCTTTTTTTGTTAACTCCCATGGTTTAAATGGTGAAATTGGTGATTTTTTTGCGCTAGGAGCTACTGCAAATGGGTGATAGGCATAACGACCCGTATGTAATATTTGTAAACATATTTTACTATCATAATTGTGCACAGCCTGAGTTACAATTTTATGTTTATCAGCTGTTTTAATATTAGTAAGTTTACTTGAAAAAGGCCCAACCATTCCGGCTCGGTTTGGTGCAATACCTCCGGTAACGATTAAACCAACACCACCCTTTGCCCTTTCGCCAAAATAAGCAGCCATTTTTTCATAACCACCTTTTACTTCTTCAAGTCCGGTATGCATAGAGCCCATTAAAACTCTGTTTTTTAATGTGGTGAATCCTAAATTTAATGGTTCGAATAGTTTTGGATATTTATTTTGCATCTTTTTATGTTTTTATCATTGTGACAAATTTATTAAATCATTTCATTATAAAAAAATATTATGCATGCTTAGTACTTTTGTTTTTTGAAATATGTTAATTATTAACTACCTTTAGTGCAATTAAGCATAATTGGTGTTTGTCCATAAAGTCCGATATTTTCGTTATACTTGCCTTCAAAATGATTTTTTACAATAGTAAACTCGCATTTTTCAGGCTTTGCAAGCCTCAATCTTGAACTTTTTGAACCAAACACAGACATTATAGATACTGTCCTTGAAGTTTGTGTATTATGTTTTTTTTATCCCGAACAATCGGGACAAGTTGTGTTTTCTAATGACAATATCTAATAAACTAATGACTAAGCTATGGAAGAAACTAGGATTTTTGACTTGTTAAATCGTTATAAAACGAAATTCCCAAATAAAAAGGATGTATTTTCAGCAAAAGAAAATGGAAAATGGGTAAGTTATAGTACCGATGATTACATTCAATATGCTAACTATTTTAGTTATAGTCTTTTGGAAATGGGCTTTGAAAAGGGTGATAAAATTGCAACGGTTTCAAATAACCGACCTGAATGGAATTTTGTAGATATGGGTATGGGGCAAATTGGAGTTGTTCATGTACCTATTTATCCAACCATTAGCGAATCAGAATATGAGCATATACTTAAACACTCAGAAGCAAAAATTATTATTGTGTCTGACGAAGAACTTTATAAAAAAATTAAACCAATAGCAGACCAGATTGAAAGTGTTAAAGAAGTATATACCTTTAATAAGATTAATGGAGCAAAAAATTGGAAAGAAATTATAGAATCAGGGAAAAAACTTGAAGGCCCTGAAATGCGTGGGAAGGTAAAATTACGAAAGGATAGTATTGAAAAAGATGATTTGGCTACTATAATTTATACATCGGGAACTACGGGTTTACCTAAAGGAGTGATGCTTTCGCATTGGAATTTTATGTATCAGGTAAAATATATTGATGATATGCTTCGTGTAAGTTCGAAGGATAGGGCATTAAGTTTTCTTCCCTTATGTCATGTGTTAGAACGAATTGGTGGCTATACATGGCAATATAGAGGACTTGGTATTTACTATGCTGAAAGTACTGATAAAATTGCAGAAAATATAAAAGAAATAAAACCTCAGGTTTTTATAACTGTGCCCAGGTTACTAGAGCGTATTTATGATAAAATAATTGGAATTGGTAAAGATTTGGAAGGCAAAAAAAAGGATTTATTCTTTTGGGCAGTCGATTTAGGTTTACAATATAAAGATCATGGTAACGGTTTTGTGTATTTAGCAAAGTTGAAATTGGCTAATATGCTGATATTTAAGAAATGGCGAGAGGCTTTGGGAGGAAATGTGAAAATGATAATTTCAGGTGGTGCAGCTTTACAACCACGACTGGCAAGAATATTTTGGTCAGCCGGAATACCAATTCATGAAGGCTATGGTTTAACAGAAACAGCACCGGTAATTGCAGTTAATCGATTTGAATACCCTGAACTTATGTTTGGTACAGTTGGACCGCAATTAGGTGGTGAGCAACAAATTAAAATTGTTGAGGATGGCGAAATTTTGTTCAAAGGGCCTAATTTAATGCTGGGATATTATAAAGATCCTGAACAAACAAAAGAAGCAATTGATGAAGACGGATGGTTTCATACTGGTGATATTGGTGAAATTATTGATGGTGTGGCTTTGAAAATTACGGATAGGAAAAAGGAAATATTTAAGCTTTCAACCGGTAAATATGTTGCACCACAGGTAGTTGAAAATATTTTTAAAGAATCATTTTTTATTGAGCAACTAATGGTCGTTGGTGAAAATGAGAAGTTTGCAGGTGCTTTAATATCACCTAATTTTGAGTTTTTACACGATTGGTGTCATAAAAAAAATATTCATTATCGCGAGAATATGGATTTGATTGAGGATCCGCAAGTTATTGAAAGATATCAGGAAGAACTTGATTCTTGTAATCAGCAATTAGGTAAAACTGAACAGATTAAGAAATTTCAACTGGTTTGTGAAGAGTGGACTCCGGAGGGGGGTGAACTTTCACCAACATTAAAACTGAAACGCAAATTTGTAAAACAAAAATATAAAAAGAGGTTGGATCAGATTTATCCTGTTTAGCCTGTAAAGGTTCATAAATTTATAAGTTTCGCCTCTAATGGTTTGTAATCTAGTATCTTAATAGATGATAAGAAAAATATTAAAAACTAATAAATTTACAATTCTATGTATAAGGTAGGTTAGGGAGTTTCGTTAGTGTTTCTAAGAAAACGCTTAATAGTAGAAATATTTATATCATTTTATTGAGAAAACAGTTTAATTATATCATCCTCAGTTGGTTTTATTATTCCTTTTTCAGTAATAATGCCGGTAATAAGTTCGGCAGGTGTAACATCAAAAGCAGGGTTAATAGCTTTAGAACCAGGTGCTGAAATTAAAAGCTTTTCAGATCTATTTTGCTTATTAATTCCAATTTGATACAGAACTTCATCAGGGTGACGTTCCTCAATAATTATTTCTTTTCCGCTTTTGCAATTAATATCAAAAGTAGACCTTGGTGCAGCAATATAAAATGGGATTCCATAATATTTAGCAGCAATTGCTTTTTCTAAAGTTCCTATCTTGTTTGCTGTATCACCATTCTTGGCAATCCTATCTGCACCGGTAATCATTATATCAATTTTGCCTTTTGACATAAGGTGAGCACCTGCATTATCAGGAATAATTGCATATGGAACATTTTCATTTTGTAATTCCCAGGCTGTGAGCTTAGCACCCTGATTTCGCGGACGAGTTTCATCAACATAAACAAAAATTTCTTTTCCTGATTTATGTGCTTGATAAATAGGGGATAAGGCAGTTCCGTGATCCACAAATGCGAGCCATCCTGCATTGCAATGTGTTTCTATTCCATAGCCTGATTTAATTAACTCATTGCCAAATTTTCCTATTGCAAGACTTGTTTGTGCATCCTCATCAGCAATATTTTGAGCTTCTTCTACCGCAAGTTTTTTCGATTCTTTTGCTGCATTGTAAACTCTTTCCGTTGCAGTAAATAAGTTTCGTGCTGTTGGGCGGGTAGCCTCAATCGTTTTTTTTGCAAGAGCTATATATTCTGTATAATTATTTTTATCTGCCGTAAGTGCTGCCTGTGCTAAAGCAAAACCTGCTGCTGCACCAATAGCTCCAGCTCCCCTTACAATCATGGTTTTTATTGCCATGCAGGTATCAAGGTAGTTTGTTGATTCAAATATTTTAAATTCAAAAGGTAAGAGGTTTTGTTCAATCATAAAAACAGAGCTTTTCTCCATCCAAATGGTTCGGTAATGTTTATTATTTACGTTCATTTTCTAATAATTCTTTGTAATCAGGAACTTCTTTCATAAAAATGTAAGATTTTTCTTGATAGTTTAATTTACAGATATAATGATTAATACCATTTGTAACAACCAGGTAGTTAGCCTTAAATTGAAAATTATATTTAGCAGCCTGATCAAATACATCCTGGGAAATTTTAATTTTTTCAGACTTACATTCAATAATCATAATTGCTTTTGCTGTTCTTGAGTAAATAACAATATCTGTTCGAAAATTTTGATCATTTCCCGGAAGCTGTTGCTCAACTCCAATTAGTCCGCTTGGATATGCTTTTTCTTCAACTAAATATTTAATGAAATTTTGTCTTACCCATTCTTCAGGGGTTAATACAATGTGTTTTTTTCGTATAGCATCAAAAATGTATTTTTTCTTATCTTTAGTAATTATTTTAATTGGATATTTATTATTTGGAATTGTCATTGTATCTTTGCGTAATTTTATATCAAAATTATAAATTAAAACATAAATAAATGAAACAAGTCCCGATTTTTTCGGGA
>JAOZNO010000290.1 GCA_029933755.1 Bacteroidales bacterium
GGGGTGGTTCAACAGATGATTCAAGGGATGGCTTCACCCTTGAAAAAGCAAATTATACGGCAGGGGCTTTGAATCGGTTTACGGGTAGTGTCCTAATTTATTACACCCGTGATGATGCAAGAACACCTCGTTGGACTACTACAGATGCTTGGACAAGGAGTGATTTACTTATTGATATTGATGGTAATACTCAAATTGATGATTATGAATATCACGACAACGGTCAGCCGGTGGCAGGGTCTTATCCGCAAGCAGGAGATGTAGCCGTAATAGGTTGGGTCCCATGGGGTAGTCCGGGAAACGAAGGTGAACCTCATGGCATTTGGATTGAAAATAATACTCAGGAGTGTGCAGAATTAGTGTTTTCACAAATGCTGGATATAGGTGGTAATCCAACACCTAGGGTTTATCGCTCAAATTTTCAATTCAGACCAACATTGTGTATCAATAGAGCAGCAGGACAGCTAGCTACAACAATGGTGAAAGGCGAAGGAATGTTTTGGAATCGGGATGGTGCAGACCCAGATTTCTCATTAATGGACATTGGTGAATTTGCACAAGAAGATTCGTCTTATGTATTATATGAAAACTTCACTAATCCAAGAACGATAAATAATACACCATCTTTATTTCCAAACCTTATGATTGCAAATAATGATTGGGGAAATAATAACCATGATGTAACCTTCTCTAAGGATATTGTGACAAATGGAAATTTTGAGATAATGGGAGATGCTAATATGATTCTTAGCAATGGAGCTACTGGTGATATGACAATTGGCAGAGATTTTATGATGTTCGAGGAAACTGCAAACAATAGTGGAGGAGGTGCAGAATTGGCTTTTCAAAACAATGGAACATCTCGGACAGTTACTATTTATGGTGATATTATTAATAACAGTACTGATGCCAGAGCCTCAAATGGTGGTATTATTCGTGTGAGTTCACCTAATAATTCACCGGCTATTGACCACGTATTAAATTTATATGGAAGTTATTCTCAAAATTCTGCTGCAACAGGGGCAGATGGTTTACAATTATTCTCAGCTAGTGATGAAGATAGGATTACATTAAATCTACTTGGAGGTACTGATGCTACTATTGGCATTACTTCAGGAGATATACCTGCATTCTACAGAGTTGTAATGAATAAAGGTAGTAATCAATCTGTTAGTGCTGAGATTAATACAAACTTTACATTGAATGGTCCTACAAGTGGTATTGGAATAGCTAAAGCTTTAGAATTGCAGAATGGAACATTAATATTAAATAATGCATCCATTAATGTTAATTTAACAACCGGTGATGATAATTTTTCCATTCCCTCAAGTGCTTTGTTGGAACTACGACAAGGACAAGTACATGCAAATGGAAATAGCGGTATTTTATTAGATGGTAAATTATTAGTAAGTGGCGGTACAGTTGATATGACAGGTGGAGATAACTATATAAGGTATTCAGCATCGGGTAATGCAGAAATTGAGGTTACAGGTGGTAGTTTACAGGTAGGTTCACAAATTAGAAGAGGAACTAGCTCGACAGAGGGAGTTTTAAAATATACTCAAAGCGGAGGAACTGTTATTGTAGGTGAAAATTCAGCACCCGAAGGTACCAGGGGTGTTTTTGAAATACTAAATACTGGAAGCTTATTTACGCATACCGGTGGTGATTTATATATTGTACGCCAGCAAACGAATCCAACTTTTGCTGCACTGTACCTTGACCCAGAAACTAGTGATTTAACGGGTTCAACCATTACACTTGGTCATACAGTCACACCTATAAGTCAGGAGTTTGGTATTTATTCAACTATTCATCTTAATAATCTGGTTTTAAATACCACACACAGCCCTATTGCTAAAATGTGGACTATTCCCCTGTCAATAAATGGAGAATTAACACTGCAAAGCGGAACAGAATTTAATGCAAATGGTTTAGATTTAAATTTATACGGAGATTTTACAAATAATAGTGGAACATTTACAGCGAATGAAAACACAACATATATAAAAGGTAGTTTAGATCAGGAAATTGATGGAAATACTACTTTTTATAATCTGACGAATCAAAATACGAATGATTTAAATCTAGCAGTTGGAAATACAGAAATAACAGTTGATAATATTCTTTCACTTGAAAGTGGAACTACGCTTAATGACAATAGTAATAATATTGGTGTTTATGGCGATATAAACAATGAAGCTGTTCATATTTATGGCGGTGCAGGTGACGGAATTTCTATGTTAGGTTCTTTACAGCAAGTAATGACCGGTAATGGTACTTATGGGAAATTGACCATTAATAATGGTGCAGGTGTAACATTGCCTGTGGGGCATGCACCTACAATCACAGATTTCTTAAAACTTGAAGCAGGTATATTTAATATTGCTGGTAATTTACTTACCCTAAATGCGAATTGTATTATACAGGAAGCAAACCCATTTAGCGAAACTAATATGATCCAGACCAATATTTCATTTACTGATAATGGTATAAAGAAATATTTCCCGGCAGGTACAGGTACTTTTACCTATCCTATGGGTTCAGGTGGAAAATACACACCAATTGTAATTTCTGTTACTCAAAATACCAGTGCGGTTGGTTATTTAATTGTAAAACCTGCTGACGAAATACACCCTAGTATTATTGAAGACTCAGAAGGTTCAGATCCTGATATTGTTGATGCAGATAATGTATTACAGTACTACTGGGTGTTTACAGCAAATGGTTTTACTGATGCTACAGGAACTGTTGAATTCTTCTATGACGACACGGATGTTGAAGTGACGGCTCCTTATGATATTACTGATTATATAACTGCAAAATTATTAAGTGATGGTGCAGGTAACTGGACGAAATTTGATGATGTCAGCAAATTTGACCAAACACTTAAAAAGTTGATATTTGATTTTGCCGATGCAGCTGATGTTGATTTAAGCGGTGATTACACAGCAGGTGTTGATGGCTCTACTTTTCTTGGAGCAATTCCTGATGAAGTTCCTTTATATGCATCAAACGGTGGTGGTGGTGTAATGGATTGGAATACAGAAAATACATGGCGAGTAGATGATGGTACGGGAACATGGGTTCTTCCTGCATCAATTGGTTTACCACACATACCTAAGGGATCTAGGGTGAGAGTACTTGTAGGCGACCAAGTTCAAACAAGTGCTAATTATATATCTGCATACACAACTGAAATTTTAGGCACATTAGATGTCGGCACAACATTCGGCAATAGGGTTGGTAATGTTTCAGGTGCTGGAGTTTTATATACTGAAGTTGGAAATCTGCCTGCTGGATATTATGAAACCTTCTTCTCTTCAACTGGTGGAACAGTTGAGTTTGGAGGCTCAACCAATTATAGCGTATTAAGTAATATTACACAAGTAAACAACCTCATATTTAGTGGCACTGGCGATAGAGAGCTACCAAATCTTAATTTAGCAGTACTTGGTAATTTGCTTTTTTCAAATGTAAGCGGAAGTGCGCCGGATGTTATTAATGAATTTGATCAAAAAATGAGCATTATGGGTGATATTACGTTTAATGCAGGTACTTTTGATGCTGGAACTGGTAATGATGCTATAGTTGAGTTAAATGGAGGTTCAGCCCAAACAATTTCAGGCTTAACAAACTTTACGGCTACCAATGCTTTTTATCATTTTGTTATGAATAATGTAAATGGTTTAAGCTTATCCAGTCCAATTGATATTGATGAAACATTAACTTTTACTGATGGTGTAATAACATCAGATGCTACTAATATTTTAAGATTAACAAACTCACTACTTGTTGATGTTGTTATTGATGCAGGTGCTGGCAATTATGTTGATGGGCCTGTACAGAAAAACATTAGTAGTGGACATTCGTTTAGCTTCCCTGTTGGTGATGCTGGTCGTTATGGTAATGCTTCTGTTTTGTCAGCAACTGACGGTGGCTACTGGGAGGTAGAATATTACAATCATAATCCTTTAAATGGCGCTACTGATGGCAATCAGGATATGAATCCTACAACAATTCATATTGGCTCAGGAACTGACGATTTGCAGGTAGTGAGTAATAGTGAGTATTGGAGAATTGAAGCACCTTCTGCCACAAATGCAGAACTCAGTTTAAGGTATGATGCCCAAAGTGGTTTTCCTGATGATGACAATATGCGAATAGCTGAATGGATGAGTTTAGCGACTGATGCGTGGGATGATATAGCATCTACACGTGCTGGTGGTATAATATCATCTGATGTAAGTGTAAGTTTTAATGAATTTGGAAATGGAAGTTTCTTTACTTTAAGTTCAATATATGAACCTGACGATTTTACTTGGCAAGGTGATGTTTCTGCGGCATGGGAAACTGGTGGAAACTGGAATCTTAATAGAATTCCGAATTCATTAGATGATATTACAATCCCAGATGTATTAACTCCGGTTACAGGTGTAGACCCAATTATTAGTTCAAGTGCAGAATGTGGTATAATTAATTTAAATTCAGGTGCAACTTTAACCATTAATGCAGGAAACTCCTTAACTGCTTATGGTACTTTTGATAACGATGGAACATTAATCCTAAAATCGCCAACTAGCTTAGGTGCAGGTGGTTCATTTATAGATAATGGAATTACTGGGACTAATGGAAATGTTCAAGTGGAACGTTATATTACTGCTGGAGCTTCTCATTATGTGAGTTCTCCAATTCAAGCAGGTGGTAATGCAACAAGTAATTTGTTTACTACATCTGCTCCTGATGGTTTCAATACCAATTTTCATCAATATAACGAAGCTGTTAATTTAAGTGGAGATGCAGGAGCCCCTGCAGGTGTATTTGACCCTGATAATTTAGTTCCTGGCTGGGAATATGCTCATTTAGGTGAAGGGCCGGATTATCCAACCACACCACCAACAGCGGTAAATATGGATGTGAAAAAAGGTTATGCATTTTATACTTTTGTTAATTACATGGCAACCTTCGATGGTGATGCTAATACTGGTGATATGTCCGTATCCGGCTTATCTTATACAAATAATGATCCTTTTAGTGGAACTGAACATCAACATTACGATGGCTGGAACCTGGTAGGAAATCCTTACCCTTCGGCAATTGATTGGGATTTAATAAAAGGAGACTTAAGCAATTTGGATGATGCCATTTACGTTTGGGATGGAACGCAATATTCAACTTATGCAAATGGTGCTACTGGTGGAGCAGGTACCCAAAATAATGAAATTGCACCTATGCAGGCATTTTTTGTACATGCTACAGCAAATAGTGCAGGTTTTACATTAAATAATACACATAGGGTACATAGTACGGTTAACTTTAAACGAGCTAAGGCATCATCGGTTCCTGATAATACGATTAAATTACGTATAAATGCAAATGGGTTTTCAGATCTTTCAATAATTAGTTTTAAATCAAATGCAACGGAAGAATTTGACGGGAGATATGATGCATACAGACTATTTACCCCGTATTGGGTGT
>JAOZNO010001064.1 GCA_029933755.1 Bacteroidales bacterium
AGTTTTAGCTGTTGTACTATTTTCTATAACTAAATTACCATTTTATTCAATTTTAGGAGTAGCTCTGTTTCTATTTTTTTCCTTAAAGTTTTATTCTGATTTAGGAAGAACTATTGAAGTTAGAGATCTGATGATTTTAACTGCTCTATTACAATGGATTATTGGTCCAATATTAAAGTATAACCTTTCATCAAATGATGTTTTTTATTATATGGCAGTTCCAGTAAATGAATATTTTGATTTTGTGTTTCCTGCCTCTCTTTTCTTTGTATTTGGATTGTATTTTCCTTTATTTTATAAAAAACTAAATAGTAAAAATCAAATTTCAAAAATCTATTTAATTTTAAAAAAATACCCCAATATTGATTTAATTTTCATAGGTTTCGGTTCTGCCTCATATATTATTATTGATTTTCTTCCTAATAGTATACGCTATTTTGTGTATTTAGTAGGACTTATTAGATATATTGGCTTATTTTTCTTGGTTTTGAATCAACGAAAATATAAATGGCATATATTTTCTGCAATACTATTATGGCTTTTTGCTATTACAATCCGTCATGCCATGTTCCATGAACTTATTCTCTGGATGGTATTTTTATTTATTATTATCGCATTTTTATACCAGTTCGGAAACAAGCAAAAAATGGCATTTCTTATCCCAATAATAGTTTTTACCATTCTTATCCAAACAATAAAGTTCTATTTTAGGCAGGAAACAGGTCAACTAACAAATACTTTTGATAAAGCCGAGCTTTTTACTGAAATGATTAAAAAGGAGCTTATTGATCAAGAAAATCTATTCACAGCAGTTAATATGGATGCAGCAATTGACCGAATTAACCAGGGGTGGATTGTGGCTCGCATTATGAAGTATACACCTGACTTTGAACCATTTGCAGGCGGTGAAACCATAATGGTTGGAATCAGGGCTAGTTTGATTCCCCGTTTTTTAGATCCTGATAAACCCAAAGCCGGTGGAAGAGAAAATTTTACCCGCTTTACAGGAAAACTAATTAGTGATAATACTTCAATGGGTTTAAGTCCATTAGGCGAAGCTTATGCCAATTTTGGGATTAATGGTGGAATCTTATTTATGTTTCTGCTGGGTTTATTTTACAATTTTTATCTTTTCACACTTTTCAGGCTTTCAGATAAATATCCTTCACTTGTTTTGTGGATACCATTATTATTTCTTCAGGTTGTAAAAGCTGAAACCGATTTTGTTGTTGTACTAAACCACCTTGTAAAAGCATCTGTCGTAGTTGCTATTATTATTTTTAGCTTTCGAAAATTTTTAGGAATGAGAATTTAAAATAGAATTAATGAAGCTCAAGCTTTTCTTCTGCCACCCCACACCTAAATACCACAAACTGTTTGATACCCTGTACG
>JAOZNO010001065.1 GCA_029933755.1 Bacteroidales bacterium
TTTCTATTAAAGCTAACAACAACGTTGTTACACGGAACAAAAATAAAATAAAAATAAAAGGAAAAGAAAAATGAAAAACAAAAATTGAGCTTACACCACGCGGACAGTTACATAAAGAAACAATTTATGGAATTGGTGACGATGCAGCAGTATTAGAATATACTGACAAACAAACAGTTGTAACCACAGACCTTTTAATTGAAGGAATTCATTTTGACCTTGCCTATGTGCCTTTAAAGCATTTGGGTTATAAAGCAGCAGTTGTTAATTTTTCTGATGTTTATGCAATGAATGCTGTACCAAAACAGTTGGTAATTTCCATTGCTATTTCTAATAGATTCTCACAAGAAGCCGTTGAAGAACTTTATTCCGGTTTAAAATTAGCTTGTAATAACTATCATGTTGATTTGGTTGGAGGTGACACTTCGGCATCTCCAAAAGGAATGTTTTTGAGTTTAACAGCAATAGGTAGTGCAACTAAAGGAAATATTGTTTATCGAAAAAATGCAGAAGATGGTGATTTAATTTGTGTTAGTGGTGATTTGGGTGCTGCATACATGGGTTTGCAATTATTAAAAAGAGAAAATGAACTCTTTAAAGCAGATCCGGATTTACAACCTGTCCTTACTGGCTATGATTACATTCTTCAGCGACAACTAAAACCCGAAGCAAGACCTGATGTAATTGAGTTTTTCAATAAAGAAAAGATTATTCCTAGCTCAATGATTGACATCTCTGATGGACTTTCATCAGAAATACTTCATATTTGTAAAAACTCGAATGTAGGATGTAAGTTATTTGAAGACAAAATACCTATTGCCAATGAAACGGCAAAAATGGCAAAAGAATTGGGAATTGATCCTTTAATTTGTGCTTTGGATGGTGGCGAAGATTACGAATTACTATTCACAATTAAACAGAAAGATTACGATAAGATAAAACCGCAATCAGGAATAAGTGTAATCGGGCACATAACACATAAATCTGCCGGAACAAATATAATTAGCACAGGTGGTAATATAATACCTTTGCAAGCTAAAGGCTGGAATGCTTTTGCAAATAAGGATTCAAATTAAATAGAACTCTTGGTTAGCTTGCCTGTCCGCTGCATTTTTCCGCTATGGAAGGCGAGTCCGGAACATTTTTAATATTACAACAGCAACATATTTGCTGAAATAAAAGACCTGTTTGAGAAAAAAATGCCCCCAATTTCTAATTTAGACCACGCATTATACCTCGTTTGGAATCTTTTATAAACTTTATAATATAATCACGTTCAATAGAAAATGGTATTTCTTTTTCAATTCGTAATAGAGCATCCGTATTATTATAATTGCCGGAATAAAGGATTCGGTAAATCTCGGTAATTTCATTAATTACCTTACTTTCAT
>JAOZNO010000291.1 GCA_029933755.1 Bacteroidales bacterium
GGTGCTCGTAAGGAAAAAGGGATATTTAATTCACACTTTGAATTAATTTGCTTATGAGGTGATTTTAAAGTAATATTTAAACAAGTTACTTGAGACTCTATTATGATTGAATGTATCGTAACCTTACTCAGTTGAAAATCATCAATTGCACAATTTACATGCTTACTTTCTTCTTCTACAGAGTTTCTGTCCTGATGATGATAATGGTCATGCTCAATTAAAAGATAATGCCCAGGCTGAAGAATAACAGGCAAAGTAATAACGACCAGTAGAATTGTGGCTATTATATTACGGTAAATTTGCCTGTGCTTTTTATTCATGACAATTTGTTATTCGATATGCTACAAAATTAAGGAAAAATTAGTTAATGATTTAATTTCTACATTCTATCATTACATCATTAAAAATTTTCCAATTGTTTCTTTAAATGTACCATTTTTATAGCAGTAACGGCAGCTTCATCACCTTTATTACCATGCTTCCCCCCTGCTCTATCCTTAGCTTGTTGCTTATTATCAGTAGTTAACAAACCAAAAATAAAGGGCTTGTTATATTTTAAGTTTAAATCAGTAATGCCCTGCGTAACGCCATGACAGATAAAATCAAAATGACGGGTTTCTCCTTGAATAACTGTTCCCAGGATAATAATTGCATCTGCATCAGTGTTTTCTGCAATTAATTGTGCACCAAGTGTTAATTCAAAACTTCCGGGAACATATTTTTTAAGAATATTTTCCTTTTTAACACCATGATTTAATAATGTTTTTTCTGCTCCAATGTACAATGCTTCTGTAATATCATTGTTCCATTCAGCTACAACAATCCCAAATTTCATTTCTGATGCATCAGGAACCGAATTAATATCGTAATCTGATAAATTTTTTAAGGATGTGGCCATAATATTAGCAATTAGTTGATTTGTAATTGGTTTAGCTTCATAGCGATAAACCATTTCTTGAACAAAGAACGTCTTTGCGAACAAGGCACAGCCTGTTCCAGAGAATCGGGAAGTGAAGCAATCTCATACAATAACAAAGTGATTAATTCCCTCTAACTGAGTTCAGTGCAAACAATATGGGATTGCTTCGTTTCACTCGCAATGACGATAAGTTACAAATTTAAAAAGGCTTTTTCAATATTGAAAAAGCCTTTTATTAATTTGAAAAGCACAAATGCGCTATTTTATATTCTTTTCTGCACGAGTTATATATTTTTCAATCACTCTACCTTCTGCAGATTTTATATAATCTTCTTTTATTTGCTTATAAACCTGAAGTGCACTTTTATAATCACCAATAGCTTCTAAAGCTTGCCCGGCTTTCATAAGGTAAATAGGCGTAGTAAACTCATTAACCGAAGCCTTTGCTGCCTTCTGATAATAACTTACCGCATCTTCTTTATTCCCCAGCTCCATATTTGCATCACCAATTGCACCTAATGATATAGGTTTAAGCATTTTATCGTCAACACTAAATGCTTTTAAATATTCAATTGCATTTTCAAATTGTCCTAACTGAAGATACGAAATACCTGCATAATAATTTGATAAATTTGCCGCCTTAGTTGCTGAGTAATCATCAATTATTCCTAAAAATCCAGGGTAATTAACATCACCTCTTAAAGCAAGATTAAATGAATCTCTTTCAAAATATTGCGCTGCAACAAACATTTGCGACTGAGCTTCGTCTTCAAGAGGTTGAAGGTAATACTTTTTGTAGCCTAAATAAGCACCAATGATCACAATAAGAATAACTACTAGCGTTGTTAGAATCTTCTGATTATCTTCAATAAATTGTTCGCCTCTCCCAAGTACATTTTCTACTACTTCAATACTTTCTGGAGCTTGTTCGTGTTTTTTTGTCATTATATTTTTAGCTAAATGTTTTCAAAAAATTTTGCGCAAATGTAGTCTTTTTAATATGAATTCCGAAATATATATTTGATTTTTTAACAAAGAAATCAGCTTTGTCATTAATATTTTCATGCTTGTTTTAAATTTTCCTTGCTCAATTAATTCATTTATTTCATTAAAAAAAAAGGGTATATGGTCAAAATTCAAAAATACCCTGACAATTATCGCCTTACATTTGGATTTTAAACTGAAATTTTCACTAAACATTTTAATTATGAAGAGAATTATTTATTTATTTTCTGTAATGCTAATGTTCAGTTATTTATCTGTAGCACAAGATGATGATATGGATTTTGAAGTGGGTTCATCATCGGATCGACTCATTTATGCAGCATTCAGTCCAAGCACAAGTGCACTAATAGGTGTACATGGCGGATTATTAGGAAATAGCGGAGGCCTTATTGATGGAGGTGGATTTGTAGAATCCGGGGGGCTTTTTCTTGCTGCCCGCTATAATAATCGGGATATACTAAATATGGACAGACTATCTGTAACCTTGGGTATTACACTACAACTTGTAGATTTCGCTTATGTATATGTGGGTGGAGGATATGGTGAGTATAAATATCCTTACAATGAACCTACTATTTTGCCGGATTTAGAAATAAGCGGTGCTGAAATAGAAAGTGGTGTAATCTTTAAAATTGGGCCAATTAATTTAATTGCCGGGGTTTCTTACCTTAATTTTGAACATTTAGATTTAGTTGGCGGTATTGGTTATACTTTTTAAAGCGAAGCTTTAATAATCAAAAGTTTAAGACTTTTAATTATTAGAAAACACCTTAACAAAAAAATTATTATTAATTAGTGTTTGACCGAAAACTTCAATTTCTGCGTTATGCTCATCTTAAAAACCAGTTACTTCGACAAGCTCAGTACATCGCATTTACATTAGTAAACTCTTGATTTTTAAGATTTCACAAGCCTTGAACTTAAAGTTTTCCATTCAAACACTTAGTTTTCGTTCAGAAACTAATTAAAACATAAAAAAATGAAAAATAAAAATATTTTTAAAATCATTACCGGTGCTTTTATTATGGCTATGGTATTTTTTGCAGGATGTCAAAAAATGGAAGTAATTAAAGTTATTGGATTTATCCAGGGACATGCTTTTGATGGCAATACAAATACTCCTTTAGACAGTGTAAAAGTAGTATGGTTTGTTGCGGGTGAGAAAGATTCAACAATAGCTTATGCAGAAGATGGTTACTTAATTAGCGACTTACCTGCTGGTGATTATAGTATTTGGTGTTCAAAAGCAAGCTATACAACCGTATTAGTGGATAGATATATTGGATCAGAAGACTTTTCCACTGCTATTGTCAGGGGTGGTTCAAACAAAGAACAAATAATAACATATAATCCAAACTTATACCCATTAAATGCCGGATTAACAGGGCGACTTTACAAATCTGAAAATGGTGTAAATATGCCTATTACAGGGGCAACTGTCCAGCTTGATTATAATAGTTTATACGAAGAAGCTGAGGAATCTTATCGGTTTATTCCCGGTTTATATGAAGCAATTACTGATGCGAATGGATATTATGTATTTACTAACGTTCCTGCTTCTGATGTGTATTTAAGATTTCTTGATTATACAGATGCAAATGGTGAAACCTATTACGATGGAAACTATTCGCACGGTACAAGCTCCAGAAGAATTTACATGAATTCGGGTTCATCTTACACTTATAGCACTGTTGTTCTAACAAGAGTTACAGATAATATTCAATTAATAAATACAAATGCCTTTGCCTCCACAGGCGTTGGTACAACATTATTTGATGTAACATCAGATATTACCCTTACGTTTAACAAAGATGTTAACGAAACAAGTACCCTTGACAGAGGCTATGTTGTGCTACAGGTTGGTGGTATTGATGTTGCTTCAACCGTAACTTTTAGTGGTAGTGTTATCACAATTAACCCTGATGAAGACTTAAGCCCAAACACAATATATACAGTTTCATATAGTGTTTACTCTTCACAAACTTATGATGTGACAACTTCATCCGTATCATTCTCAACCGTTAATAATGCAGCAATTCCTGCCCAGGTTACCAGCTTTGGAATTGCCTATGATTATATGGGTGCATTATGGTTAGCTGATTATAATACTACAGGAGTATGGTTCTCATTTGACAGACTTACCGAAGCAATTAGCTACGAAATATTTGCAAGAGATAATTATAATAATACGGAATACATAAAGGTTGGAACATATAATCAAGCAGATTATTTGCAAGGATTATTTTATAGTTGGGCTGTTTTACCTTCCCAGTTTGATTATTATTTTGATGACGGTATACAGACACCATTTAGCCATGGAACAGATGTTTCTTATAAAATCAGGGCAGTAAATTCGGCAGGAGCCGGAGCTTTTTCAACTGCCGTTACTATTACAGATGAAATTGCACCAGATGCAGGAGATATTTACTTAAGAGAAGATAATGGTACAAATATAGATTTTTCAGATTTAAATAATTCGGCAGGAGTTACACCATTAGATGTTACAATACACGTATATGCAAATAATGGTAGCTATTTTGATGTTTCAAGTGTACCCACCGTTCGTGTTATTGAAGATAATGGCGGACTTACGGTTAATGTACTTGCTACAGGCGTAACTTTTATAAATCATCAACATTATACATTTGAGATTTCAATTCCGGCTGGTGATAATTTTTATGGTGGAGTGCTGGAAATTACAGGATTAACAGATTCAAGTGAAAATTCGCAAGTGTTCAATGAAAACTTTCAATAAATAGTGGCTATAAGAAAACACCAATAACTTCGTTATGCTTACCTTGAAAACAGATCATTTACAAAAGCAAACTCACTGTTTTCAAGGTTTCACAAGCCTTGTTCTTGTCGTTTTTTTATGAGCCAATCAAAAATATTGCGTTTTCTTAGAAACACTAAATAGTATTTGAAAATAAAATTTTCCACACATTTAAAGAGCTACCCCAAATTTGAGGTGGCTCTCTTTTTTAAATTTTGATTATGGTAAGTGTGTTTTAATATACCTACAAATCATCATCTTCAACTGGCTCTTTAATATTAATAAGAACACTGCTCCAGGTAGTTACTTTCCACAAATTTCGGTTGTTCTTTTTTACCATTAATTGCCTTTTATTATCTGCACCAGAACTTTTAACAAAAACTTTAGTTCCGTCTTTAGCCTTTCCTAGCAAATTAACATTAAATTTATATTCATAAGGTAATTTTACTTGATAACTATTTTCAGGACTTGAACCTAAAATATATGAATTTGGAATTAATTTATTATTATCTATATTGCGCTTAATCAAATCCATATCTTCATTAGCTAATTTATAAGCTTTGTAGACTTCACCTTCTTTTAACAAAGATTTATCTACTGATATCACAAAACATTGTTCACCAAGTTTAGGATTATCAACATAAATTTTAAGTGCTAGCAAAAACATTGCAGCTCCACCTTCAGGTGTAACAGCTATGGCATTCCTTAGTGTAACAAATGCTTCTACATTCTTTGGTTGTTCAACTATTTTTATATCCTGTGCAT
>JAOZNO010001066.1 GCA_029933755.1 Bacteroidales bacterium
GTTTATTGTTTATTAATTACTTTCACTGCTTCTTGAGAGTGTTACATGATAATTTAAAAAACAGTGCAAAACTTACTATCCAAAATATCTCTTGCACCACTTCAGGGGATAACTGATTACTATTTTAGAAATGCTTTTCAAACACATTTTAAAGGCTTAGATGAGGTTTATACACCTTTTTTAAGGTTAGATAAGAAGAAAACTTTAAAGTCCTCACAGATTAAAGATATTCTGCCTGAAAACAATAGCAAGATAAGGGTAATACCTCAGATATTAACAAATTCTGTTCAGGACTTCATATACCTTTCAAACTATTTAGCTGATTTAGGATACGAAGAAATAAACTGGAATCTGGGTTGCCCTTTCCCAATGGTTGCAAAAAGGCAAATGGGTTCGGGGCTGTTACCATATCCTGAAAAGATAGAGCATATTCTTGAGCAGGTTGTTAATACTATTCCAATAAAGTTATCCATAAAAATGCGCCTGGGTTATGAAAATGAAGAAGAAATATATAAAATATTGCCATTACTGGATAAGTTTTCTTTAACAGAAATTATTATTCATGCCCGAATAGGAAAACAAATGTATAAAGGTAATGCAAACCCTGATGCGTTTGAAAAATGTATTAACCTAACAAAGCATCAATTATCCTATAATGGCGATATCATTAGTTTAGAAAGCTTTCAGCAGCTAAATAAGCGTTTCGAAACAATTAATAGTTGGATGATTGGTCGTTCTGCTATTTCAAACCCATTTTTAATTGAGGAAATAAAAAAAGGTGAAACTTGTAATAAATCTCAAAAATTAGAACGGTTTAGCGAGTTTCATTCGGATTTATATGAACAATTTTCAAATACTTTATCCGGTTCGGGACATATTTTAAGTAAAATGACACATTTGTGGGAGTATTTTTCACAATCTTTTTCAAACAGCCGGAAAGTCTATAAAGCAATAAAAAAGTCTAATTCCATCCGTAAATTTGAAGAAAATATTCATCATATTTTTAATAAAGAAGACTGGATTGCATAATTTTTGAATTTGTACTATATTTATGATACTTAACATCAATTATTTTTGATGTTTTAATTACTTTTGCTTTTTTATTAGGAAACACTAAAATATGCATTCTTGATAAACAATTAATAACAAAATAATAATAATTATAAATATGAAAGAAACGGCTTTTTTGAAATTTCATAAAGAATTTGGTGCTAAATTAGTACCTTTTGCAGGTTACAACATGCCTGTTGAATATACAAGTGTTAATGAAGAGCATTTAACGGTACGTAATGGAGTAGGGGTTTTTGATGTTTCACATATGGGTGAGATTTGGGTGAAAGGATCAAAAGCATTGGATTTTGTTCAGAAAGTAACTACAAATGATGTTTCA
>JAOZNO010001067.1 GCA_029933755.1 Bacteroidales bacterium
TAAAATATTGAGGTATTGGCTGAGATTTTTTTTAGACACATACCTTTTCACTGAAGATTATTTAATTATCAATTGTTCGTTTTATATTGTTTCTAAATATTAAAAACAAAATAAATGGAAAAAATCGGTAAATATATCGTATTTATAAGCACATCGTTAATTCTTTCATTAATCCTTTCATTATTTTTTGTAAAATCAGCAACATTTTATTACAACGAAGGAATAGTTTTATCTGTTATTTCATTGGCAGGATACATGTTTGGTTTCTCATTCATGGTAATCAAATCTGATAATCAAAGCAAAGAAACAGCAAAACGACTAGCTGGATACATTGGGTTTTCAATGGTAATTATTGCTTTAGTTTTTAAATACTACCACTTTCCATTTGGTAGTATGTTAATTATTATTTCTTTTCTTATTTTGACTTTAGTGTTTTCTCCACTGTATTTTCGAAATAAATACAATAAATGGAAGCAGTGTACCAGATCGGCTAAAGATGCCTTTTTCCTTACTTTGTTTGACTTTTTAGGGATTGCAATTGTTCTATTTGGAATTATGTTCAAGCTTCAGCACTGGCCTGCTGCAAGTGCATTAGCAATTGGTGGTGCAATTATAGTTGCCATTAGTGTATTTGCATGGAACCAAAAGTTTAAAAAAGAAATTGTTTTTCGAAAAAAAGCGGAAGATAAATTAAATGAAACTTTAAAGGAAGTAATCCAAAAGAATGATGAAATTGAAAAAATAAATGAAGAACTAGAACAGCAAAGTGAAGAATTAATAGCCCAAAATGAAGAAATAACAACTCAAAGAGACCAACTTTCTGAACAAAACAATTCCATAAATGAAAGTATTTTATATGCCAAGCGAATTCAAACGGCAGTTTTACCTCCTGAAGCATATATCAATGAATTAATACCTGAAAACTTCATTTTATTCAAACCCAGAGATAAGGTCAGTGGTGATTTTTACTGGGTAAAGCAAATTAGCAACTTTATAGTAATTGCAGCAGCTGATTGTACAGGTCATGGTGTTCCGGGTGCTATTTTGAGTATGTTGGGCATGTCATTTTTAAATGAAATTGTGCAAAAAAGAGAAATAACCCAAGCCAATCAGGTATTAAATGAATTACGCAAACAAATAAAACAGGCTTTACGACAAACCGGCAAAAAAGGCGAAGCGGATGATGGTATGGATATTTCGCTTTGTGTACTGGAAACAAAATCAAAAAAACTACAATACGCTGGTGCTAATAATTCACTTTACTTAATTCAAAATGATGAACTAAAAGAAATAAAAGCAGACAGAATGCCTATTGGATATTACCCAAATGAAAAGCCAACATTTACCAATCATGAAATCCAACTGAATGATGGTGATATTTTCTACCTGT
>JAOZNO010000292.1 GCA_029933755.1 Bacteroidales bacterium
TATCAGAAACATATAGCGACACACATGCTTGTAAAGCATTAAATATTAATGATATAAACATACATGCGAAACATCAGTAATTCGTAATTAAAATAGATACACAGTTAATCAATTACTAATTTGCTAGTTCCCAATCAATATAAACGGTGACCAAAAAAATGGATGACCCAGTTTCTTATCTTTTATCATCGCTAATTTCGATATTCTTAAATAATCAGCATAAGCAAACTTAGAACTACCAGCATCAATCTTTTCAAGCAATTCATCATAAAAATCAATCATTAATTTAGAGGTTGAAGTATCAGACACTTTCCATAGCGAAACAATAATATTATTTGTTCCTGCATATAATAATGCTCGCGTTAATCCAATAATACCTTCCCCTTTTGAGACTTTACCTAGTCCGGTTTCACAAGCAGAAAGCACAACCAAATCTGAATTTAACTCTAAATTGTAAATTTCTCCAGAATATAGAACACCATCATTTCCTCCAGATTTATTACCAGAAAGTATAATAGCCGACAGTTCCGGCTTTTCTGAATTAACAAAACCATGAGTGGCAATATGTATATACTTATACTTTTTTACTGCACTTGATTTTAAAAATTCTTCACTTGCTTCATTAAAAACTTTTAATTCTGAAACAAGATTCTTTTTCTTAAAATTCTGGTCAATCGTTTTCACTTCTTCTTCTGTTGCAGGAAGTGCAGAGATATACATATCATTAACAACTATTTTTTTTGCATCATTAAAAACGGGTGCTACTCCAAGCCAGTATTCGTTACCCACACCATTACTCAGCGTTTTTTGTATATTTTTATAGAATAAATTTGCGGAATAGCTATATGCGAATCTGTACTTTTTTATTAAGAATGGATATTTATCAAATGCATCAATCTTGCCGCTAAATTTTTCGGTTAATAACGCTTCAAAAGGTATTAAGCCCAGGTTTCCATCAGAAATTATCAATACAGTTTCAATTCCATTTAGTGACTGTTCAGGAAATATTTTTTTATAAAAATCATACGATGCTGACTGAAACTCTTTAATATCAGCAACAGAGCCTGAAGTTATCATTTTCCTTAAGCCAAATATATCAAAATCAAAGTCTTCATTTTTCTCCACCTGCTCAAGAAAAATTGATTCAGGAGTAATTGTAAAAATACTTATCAAACTGTCACCCAGGAAATAGGATATAATAGCTGTTTTAGCTGGCAACACATTTTGCAAATTTTCTACAGTTACAAAGTTCATGCTGTATTTCATTTCATAGTATTTCGGATAGTCCTTTTCAAATCCTGCAATTAGTGCATTATATTTCTGGCGTAAATCAAACAGTTCATTTCGTACAACAGCCTCTTCTTCAGCATCAAATACTTCAGCAAGCTTTTTCTCATAAAATGCAATTTGTTGTTTTTGCTCCCTTTCAACTATAAGCAAATCATCCGGCAAACCCGAAAACTTTTTTGCTTCCGTCGCAGCAATCGCCTCAAGTAATACACCTGCTTTATTTTTTTCTGAAAAATAGAATGCTTCTTCAAGATAGTAATCTCCTTTAGTATCTTTGTTCAAGTTATGAAGTTTGGAACAAATATCAATTCCTTCATCATAGATATTACTTGCCAACCTCCCTAACTCAATCTTATCACTTTTGGATACGATAACTTTTCGAATAATACCAATTAAAGTATCACACTTCTGATAACTTGCAAAAGCAGCAATTAAATGTAATTCTGAATTATCATCCTTATACTTTCCAACAAGAGTTTTTGCTTTACCATGCAGAGAACTAAGTAGTTTATTAGCATCGTAGTAATTACTAAGTTCTGGGTTTAAATATATGTCAGACAGTTCAGGATTAAAACCTTTCACATTTGCTGCCATACTATACTGAAATTCAGCAAGAGCCTTATCATACTCACCTGTTTCATAATAAATATTCCCAATATTTAAGTAAGGAAGAATAACAGATGGATGCTTATTGCCAAAAAACATTGTTTTTATATCAAGAGCCTTTTGTTGATAATCTAAAGCCTGTTCATAATCACCTTTTGAAGAATAAATATTACCTATATTATTATAATAATCAGCAATTTCAGGATGTTCCTGTCCAACAGCGGCTTCCTTTATCTGAAGCGCATTTAAATAAAATGCCAGAGCCAAGTCATACTCTTCATTTTTATTGTAAATATTCCCAATATTATTATAAGTCATTGCTAAATCCGGATGATTGTCATTTAGTGTCTGTTTTTGAATTTTTAGAGCCCTTTGAAAAGCATCCACTGCATTTTCATAATCCCCTTTTTCAGTATAAACGATTCCTATTGCTACTAAATCACCTGCAACCTTTGGGTTAAGCTCACCATAGTTTTTTTCATGAATAGTAAAGGCTTTCATATAGTAGTCCATAGCCAAATCCAAATCTCCTTTTGCCATATAGGCACTCCCAATTCCCTGGTAGTAATTTCCCAGCTCCGGATAATCTTCTCCAAATATATTCTTTTGAATTCCAACAGCTTTTTGATGATATTCAATAGCCAAATCATATTGCCCTTGTGCCTTATATACAATTCCAAGATTATTATAAGACAGCGCAGTTTCAGGATGATTTTCACCTAAAATCTTCTTCCTTATTTCAAGTGCTTTTTCGTAATAATCAAAGGCAAGCTCAAACTCACCTTTCTCAGCGTATCCATTTCCCATATCATTAAAAAGGTTTGATACAAAAATGCTCTCTTTATCGCCCAAAGCTATTCGAATTGCAAATGACTTATCGTAAAAATCAAGGGCAGCATCTACATCTCCTTTAAAAAAATAAGCAAGACCAAGTTTATTATAAAAATTTGCCGAGTATTCATTATTAGCATCAAAATGCTCTGCTGCAAAAGATAGTTGTGTTTCATAAAAACCAATTGCATTATCTAAATCACCTTTCTGAAGAAGAATTGAACCAAGCTCATTTTGTATAATCAGGTAATTATCCCAGACTTCATGTTTTTTAAAAAATTCTACGGCCTGTTTCAGATAATAATCTGCACTATCCAATTGATATTGATTTTTCAGTTGAACACCCTTTTGATAATATATTCCAGCTAGTTCAGTATCTTTTTCAAAATCCTGCGCAATTAATAAGTTTGACATTAATAGAAAAAATAAAATACTGCTTAAATACCTTTTATTCTTCATAATTCTGTTTTTTCAATTTAAACTTCAAGTAAAATTATTAGGTTTGTGGTAATAAAGATAGCAAAAATGAATAAAGAAGAAAAATTTCTACTTATAAATGAAATATTTACCCCATCATCGCCTATTGAGAACAAAGAATTTTTCAGTGGAAGGACAAAGCAATATGATGAAATATGGGAAACAATAAACGAAAAAGGACAACATGCCATCATGTATGGTCAAAGAGGTGCAGGAAAAACATCATTGGCAAATATGTGTTTGCATATGTTTGAGAATTTAATGAGCATTAAAGTTACTTGTAACAGAAATGATACATTTGAATCAATTTGGGAAAGAGCTTTAAAAAAAATCAGTTTTGTACATGCCGAAAATAGTATTGGGTATAATCCAAGTGAGAAAATAAATGTTCATCCAATAGAAGTACCCGAAATACAATTCCTCACTCCTACTGAAATTGAACAAATATTAATACGAATTAATGAACATTTCCTTTTTATTTTTGATGAATTTGATATTATTCAGAATAAAAGAGTAAGAGCAAAAATGGCTGATATGCTGAAATTATTTTCAGACAGTATGCATCAAATTACTGTGTTAATTATCGGAATTGCAGAAAGTGTAGAGCATTTAATTGGTGAGCACCCTTCTATTGAACGTTGTACAAAACAGATAGAGCTACCCTTAATGAATGTTAGCGAATCAAAAGAAATAATTGAAAATAATCTTAATCTCATTTCTTTAAAAATAGAATCGAATATACTTGAACAAATTATTGAATTTGCATCAGGTTTCCCAAATTACATCCATCTTTTATGCAAATATGCGGCAAAAGAAGCGATTACAAATGATCAAAAAGTTATTACCAAACAACATTTTAATCAAGCGGTACTAAAAAGTATTGAAAACTCAGACTACAGTATTAAAAATAGCTATGCACTTGCCACAAAAGGTATTTCAGCACAGAATCAATTTGCTAATGTTTTATTAGCATGTGCCTTGGCTAATACCGATAACAATAATACATTTGATTCGATGGATGTTCTCAACAAATACAATAATATAACAGGAAAAGACCACAAAAAAGAATCTATAAATTACAATTTGGGAATGCTTTGCAAAAAAGAGCGAGCAGAAATATTAAAAAAAGCAGGAAAGTCAAAAAAAACCAGGTATAAATTTAAAAAACCACTGCTTAAGGCTTTTGTAAAACTAAAACAACATGTAGGAATGATTAAGTAGTTTTTGATAGAATTTATTTTTTTTGTAAATTGCATCAAATAAATTTAAAACTTAAAATTATGAGAAAATTTTTCACTTTTTTTGCAATCAGCATTTTCATGTTAAATGCCTGTGGGCCAACCCTGGAATCATCTAACGAAAACTGGAAAAAAAATCAAGAAGCAATGACCCAGTTAAAAGCTGACTATGCAACATTTTCACCTCTTATTGATCAAAAGCTTGAAGAAGCAAAGAAAGTTTGGGATGCTGCACAAGGAATATCAAATGAAGAAGAAAAACTTGATAAAATGGTTGAAGCCAATCAATTCCTGTCAAGTGGAGCAATTGGAAACTTACGTAACATGAAAGGAAAAATTTCAGACCTAAAAAGAAAAAAAGAAAGTCTGATGACAATGAATGTAAGCAACTATCAACTTGAAGATAGAACACAGTACGCTTTTGAATCAGTAAAAAAGTCTATTAAAAAAGCTGAGAAAGCAATGTACATGACAAAAGATGAATTTAATATTGATGAAGCTCCGGGGAAATTAGATCGTGCATTCACAGGCCTTACTGATGCCTATAAGGAGGTAGAGATAATTATTGATTTAATCGACAAAGAAAATAATAAAATTGCCGAAGAAAAGAAAGATAAGGAACAAAAGGTACAAGATGAAAAAAAGAAAGTAGAAAAAGCTAAAGCTGATATTAAGTGTGCATATTGTGGAACAATGAATAAAGCAGGAAGCACAAAATGCTCATCGTGTGGGGCAGCAATTGAAAAAAAATAAAGAAATCCCTTAAGGCAAAGACACTGGCAGTTTTAGATTTATTTAAATCATGAAGCTGCCAGTTGTAATTAAGGGAGGCTCTGGTTTAATATAGCGTACATAATTAAAACAAAATACTATGTATTAATTAACAGGCAATTAGCCATTAGTAATTGGCAATTAAAATAAACGTCCAATATTCTTAATTACTAATGCCTGAACGGGAAATGACAACTATCAGGTTACTAGCGTAATAACACAAAATATCAACACGAATATT
>JAOZNO010001068.1 GCA_029933755.1 Bacteroidales bacterium
TATTAATTTTTGATCCAACTGCTCTTACACGCATAGTAAACCATTCATCGTCTTTCGTAATTAATTTGGTGGCCTTTCCTGTTGGAGTTCCGGGTTTCCAAAGCCATCCGGTATGTGCATCCTGATTATGGCAAATCTGAGCTTCATAACCTTTCGGATAACTTTCCGGATTGTCAGCCGGAGGATTACAACGGAAATACAAACCACTATTGCTGCCTCCTCCCTGATCACTTATTCGAAAAGTTCCTTTTACTTCAAGATCTGTCAATTCCGGAGAAGCATAAATGTGGCCATTTTTTCCCTGACCAGTTAAAATCCCATCTTTCACTTTCCATTCTGCTTTTCCACGAATAGTCCACCCATCCAGATTCTGTCCATTAAACATGGATATCCATTCACTATCCTGACTAAAAGTAAGGAAAGGAAGATTTAGAATTAATACCAATATAATAAATCGCTTTTGCATAGATTTTTAATTTAAGACAAGTTTTTCTATAAACAGATTGTATAACAAAGAAAATCATAAAAACATTGAAACCAAATTAAATTTTTATCTTTATACAATCTGTTTTTTTATAGTCTATAACCTTAAAACAATACATGCAAAAAAAAGAGTTGATACAGTATCGGAATGAAGCACTATTTCATCTTAACAATGAATTATTACCTTTCTGGACAGACAGGATGATTGATAAAGAGCATGGTGGATATATTACTCATTTTGACAAAGATGGAAATGATACCGGAGAAGATGAAAAATCATTAATTGCTCAGGCTCGTTGCTTGTATACAATTTCATCAGCATGTAGAGCAGGATATGACTTAGGCAAGTATGCTGAAATGGCAAAACATGGTGCAGATTTTTTGATTGATAAAATGTGGGATAAGGAACATGGCGGTTTCTATTGGATGCTTGATCGGAAAGGGAATGTTAAAATTGACAAGAAAATTTTATACGGATTAAGTTTCTCTATTTATGCGCTTAGTGAATATACGCTTGCTACAGGTGACCAACGTGGAATTGAATATGCAGAAAAGGTTTTTGATCTTATTCAAAAATACTGTGTAGACAGCTATTACGGAGGTTATTATGAAATGTTTAGTTGTGACTGGATACTTGCTGGGTCAGGAAGTGCCGGAGGTGACCGCAAAACATTAGATGTACATATGCATCTGATGGAAGCCTATACAACACTTTACGAAGCAACACAAAAAGATGTTCATCGCAGAAAACTTCTTGAAGACATTCAGATTCTGCTTAACAGAATGATGCACCAGAAGTACAAAACCGGTATTCCTCAATTTTGGGCAAATTGGGAAATTGCACCACAAATTAAGTTTGATATTATTTGGGGATGGGATCGTTACACTGATGAAGGAGCAAAA
>JAOZNO010000293.1 GCA_029933755.1 Bacteroidales bacterium
ACTATTTTTATATCAATTGATATGCCAATTGGCACAACAATTTATATATCAGATAAATAAATTATTTTTAAGATTTTTAAGATTTAAAATAGTGTCCGCTTATGGAATTTTAGTGTCCGAAAATGAACAGATAAATTTGTGTAAATTATTAGGCTAATATTGTTATAGCTTAGTTATCTGACAATTACTGTATTTGGCATAAAAACTGCCTAAAAACTGGTGTAATTAGTTATTTGCAATTTACCTAAATTTATAAATACGTTTATGATCAGATTTGAAAACCTGCATAAATCATATGTAACCGGCTTAAATAAACTTCACGTTTTAAAAGGTATTGATTTAAATATTGCTGAGGGAGAACTTGTATCTATTATGGGTTCATCAGGCTCAGGAAAATCAACAATGCTAAATATCTTTGGTATTCTTGATAATTATGATGAAGGCAATTATTATTTAGATAATATGCTAATTCGAAACATGTCAGAAAAAAAAGCTGCTTTGTTAAGAAATAAGTATATAGGCTTTGTTTTTCAATCATTTAATTTGATTTCATTTAAAAACGCCATGGAAAATGTGGCCTTACCGCTATATTATCAGAATGTTAGCCGTAAAAAAAGAAATATTCTAGCAATGGAATATCTTGAAAAAATGGGTTTGGCAGAATGGGCTCATCATTTACCAAATGAATTGTCTGGTGGTCAAAAACAAAGAGTTGCTATTGCCAGATCTCTAATTACGAATCCAAAAATAATTTTGGCAGATGAACCTACCGGTGCTTTAGACACTACTACATCTTATGAAGTGATGAAACTTTTTAAAGAAATTAATGATCAGGGAATAACTGTAATTATTGTTACCCACGAAAATGATATTGCTGAAAGAACTAAAAAGGTTATAAGACTTAAAGATGGGATGATTGAGTCTATAAATGGTGAGCAAGTCTTTGCAGAAAATCACCTAAAAGTTGTAGCCCATGTTTGATGTTGACAAATGGCAGGAAATATTTAGCACAATTAAAAAGAATAAACTTCGTACTTTTCTTACCGGATTTAGTGTAGCATGGGGAATTTTCATGTTAATTATTTTATTAGGTTCTGGTAAAGGTTTACAAAATGGTATTGAAACGCAGTTTAAACAGGATGCTGTAAATAGTATTTGGCTTTTCCCGGGACAAACAAGTATACCGTATCAAGGTTTCACACTAGGACGGCGTATAAGGTTTACTAATGAAGATTTCGATGAAATAATCAAAACTGTTGACGGTATTGAGCATATTTCGTCCAGATATTTCTTCGGTGGCTCAGGGACTGTATCATACAAAAATCAATTTGGAAGTTTTAATGTTATAAGCTGCCACCCTGATAATCTTTTCATAGAAAACGCAAAAGTTGAGGAAGGCCGCTTTTTGAATGAGCTTGATATTAAAAAATATAGAAAAGTGGCATCGATAGGAGTTCCTGTTGCGAAAGCATTGTTTAAGGATGGCGAAAATCCTATTGGGGAGCATATTAAAATTAATAACATCCTATTTAAAATTGTCGGGATTTTTTCCGACCCTAACGAAAGGGATATGAACCGTGTTTTTATTCCGGTTTCAACTGCACAAAAAGTGTTTGGTGGTAGCAACAGGATAAACCGCATTACATTAACTACCACAGTTCCTGTAGAACAAAGTGAAAAGATGACCGAACAAATGAGGGCAAATCTAGCCAAACGTCATCATTTTGACATTGATGATAAAAAAGCTGTTTACATAAATAATACACTTAAAGAATTCCAGCAATTTCAAAACCTGTTCCTGGGGATTCGAATTTTTGTATGGATTATTGGTATAGGTACAATAATCGCAGGAATAGTAGGTGTTAGTAATATTATGATGATTGTAGTAAAAGAAAGGACTAAAGAAATCGGAATCCGCAAAGCAATTGGGGCAACACCGGGCTCAGTGGTAGGCCTGATTATGATGGAAAGTATATTAATAACGGGGTTTGCAGGATATCTAGGGCTTGTTTTTGGTGTAGGTTTACTCGAATTAATTTCAAGCAATATGCCCAGTACTGATTTCTTCAGGAATCCGGAAGTAGATTTCAGAGTTGCGGTAAGTGCGACTGCTTTATTGGTTATTTCAGGTGCTTTAGCTGGTCTGGTACCAGCAACAAAGGCAGCAAGGATTAAGCCTATTGTGGCTTTGAGGGATGAGTAAAGAATTGAATAATGAGTATTGTATAATGAATAATTCAGCCCGATTTACAGAATAATAACAAAACATAATGTATCAAGTTCAAAAAATAGTTTTTTTAATTTTCATAGATTTTGGGTGAGATGAATCTAAGAAATAGGAACTCTAATAAACCTTTATGGTTTCAATTAGCGACCTTAGCCTCAGCCTCAGCCTTAACATAATTTACAGAATTATCAAAATAGAGTAGAAGCCTCTATAAATATAATATATAAAACAAAAAAATGTTCGACATAGATCGTTGGCAGGAAATATACGCTGCATTAAAAAGTAACAAACTAAGAACATTTCTCACTGCCTTTGGTGTGTTTTGGGGAATATTTATGTTAATTATAATGCTTGGTTCGGGTAAAGGGCTTGAAAATTCAGTTTTTGAAGATTTAGGTGACTTTGCCACAAACAGTGCATTTGTATGGACTCGGAGGACTACCATGCCTTACAAAGGTTTCACACGTGGGCGAAGGTATAATTTCACCAATGATGACATGAAAGCCCTCAAAGATAATATTCCTGAAATTGATATCCTTGCACCCAGGTTACAAGGATGGGGTGGCGACGGTGAAAATAACGTAACACATGGAATTAAAACTGGTGCGTTTACCATTCAGGGTGATTATCCTGAAATGAATAAAATTGATCCTAACAAAATAATACAAGGTCGTTTTATCAATTACAAAGATATTGACCAAAGCAGAAAAGTTTGTGCTATTGGTACCAGAGTTCGGGAAGTGTTGTTTGAAGATGGAGAAAATCCAATTGGTGAATATATCCGTGTAAAAGGGGTGTATTTTCAAGTGGTTGGAATTATTGCACCGGTTAGTAATATTAATTTTGGTGGTGAAAAAGAACAGACTATATACTTGCCATTTACAGCCTTGCAGAAGGCATATAATTTTGGTAATGTCGTTCATTATTTTTCAGTTACTGCCAAAGAAAATATTCCTGTTTCGGTTGTTGAAGAAAAATGCAGAACATTACTTAAAGAAAGACATCATATACATCCGGATGATAAGCAGGCAATTGGCGGTTTTAATATGGAAGAACAATTTGCTAAAATGAAAGGTTTGTTTACAGGTATTTCTGTGTTAATTTGGATTGTGGGAACGGGTACTTTAATGGCAGGAGTAATTGGTGTAAGTAATATAATGTTAATCATTGTAAAAGAAAGAACTAAAGAGATTGGAATACAACGTGCTATTGGTGCAACTCCTTATAGAATTATTAGTCAAATTATGATGGAATCGGTAGTTTTAACAGCCTTAGCTGGTTATATAGGTCTTGTAGTAGGTGTTGGCCTGGTTGAGCTAATTAATTATGCCTTAGAAAATTCTGGATCTGAAGGAGAGTTCTTTAGGCATCCTTCAGTTGATTTTGGAATTGCAATGACTGCATTATCAATTTTAGTTGTGTCAGGTGCATTTGCCGGTTTAATACCTGCACAAAGAGCCGTAAGTATTAAGCCAATTGATGCACTAAGAGATGAATAAACAATTGAATAATGATTATGCATAACGAATAATAACACTTTGTTAAAATAAAATTAAGATACCTAAATTAAATAGTAATTAATAAAATAATAAAATGAAAAAAATCCTTAGAATTTCCTTACTTGTAATAATTAGCATTGTATTTATATGGACAATCGTATTTTTATATCAAAAGTCAGAAAAAAAACCAGTTTTATATAATACTGAAAAACCATTTATTTCGGATATTACAAAAAAAACAGTTGCTACAGGTTCTGTAGTTCCCAGGAAAGAAATTGAAATTAAGCCTAAGGTTTCCGGGATTATTCAAACACTATATGTTGAGCCAGGAGATATGGTGAAAAAAGGTGATTTAATTGCCAAAGTTAAAATCATACCGAATATGATTAGCCTGAACAATGCTGAAACACGTTTAAAACAAGCAAATATTAAATTTAAAGATGTAAAACTAATATTTAAAAGACAAAAGGAACTTTTTGATAAAGGGGTAATCGCACAGGCAGAATTTCAAAAAAACGAACTGAATTATCAAAGTGCTAAAGAAGAAGTTGAAGCAGCAGAGAACAACTTGCAACTTATAAAAGAAGGTGTTTTGAAAAAATCAGGTAAAGCAACAAATACAATAATCAGATCTACAATTAATGGAATGGTGCTGGATGTGCCTGTTGAGGAAGGAAATTCGGTAATTGAAAGTAATACCTTTAATGCAGGAACCACTTTAGCTATTGTTGCTGATATGAATGATATGATTTTTAAAGGGAAAGTAGATGAAACTGAAGTTGGAAAAATTAAACAGGGAATGGACTTAATGTTACGAATTGGTGCAATTGAAAACGACACTTTCTATGCGCGTTTAGAATACATTTCGCCAAAAGGTGTTGAAGAGAATGGTGCAATACAGTTTGAAATTAAAGCTGATGTAAAACTAAAGGAAACACAATTTATTCGTGCAGGATATAGTGCTAATGCAGACATTGTTCTGGATAAGAAAAATGATGTTATTTCAATTAAAGAAAGTCTTATTGAATTTGAGAACGATACCGCTTATGTTTTTATAGAAAAAGAAGAGCAAGTATTTGAAAAAATAGCTGTTGAAACGGGCTTATCTGACGGGATAAATATAGAAGTAATCAGTGGTCTGGATACTATATCAAAATTACGTGCCGGAGAATTTGAAGAAGAGGATGAGAAAGAAGATGAAAACTAAAAATATTTTAAAAGCCAGGTAACAGTAAAAAGGAGAATCATATGTCCGTTAATGTTTTTATGCATTAACGGACATAATTCATATAAAAACGACAAATATTTAATTTGCAAATTATAACAATTAATTTAATTTTTTATTTATTACAATTGGGGGATTGTGATGCAAAAATAAAAAACTCTTTTTAAAGCTTTTTTTTATGAAGAAACTTTTTGTATTAACCCTCATTATATTGTTTACAAATCTAAGCCTCTTATTTGCACAAGATTCAATAAAAAAAATAAATGCCGTGCGAATTATCAATCCACCAAAAATTGATGCGGTTTTAGATGATGAATGTTGGAAAAATGTAATTCCTGCAAAAGATTTTATACAATTACGACCCTATAATGGGGATAAAGCCAGCCACCCCACCGAGGTGAAAATTGCTTATGACGATAAAGCCATATATATAGCTGCAATGTTGTATGACAGCTATCCTGATAGTATAATGAAACAATATACCCCTCGC
>JAOZNO010001069.1 GCA_029933755.1 Bacteroidales bacterium
GTAAATTAAATGACCAGCGTTGCATATCATCATAAAAATCATTCAAATAGGGGTTGTCGTCTACATCCTCATAATGAGCATCCCATTTATAATGATTCGCTAACAGTCGTGTAAGAGTAGTTTTTCCTGATCCAATATTTCCAGCAATGGCAATGTGCATAATAAATAATTATATATTGATTATTGTATATTGATTATTGAATGTTTTACAACGATATATTGATAAAACAGCATATCTTTGATGTTAAAAGCATAATTATTCTAATAATAGTGCTTTATAATAAATAATAGGCCGAAAATACTTATTTTTTATTATCAGACAAAGAAATATTGTACTATAATGTATTACTTAGTGATATTAAGCTTGCTGAATGCTTGTTTCTTACTGATTTCACTTCCTTAAAACAGTCTTTCAAGCTCTGCCTCATCAATTATTTTAACCACCACTTTCCCCGAAGGTGAAATGTTTGGAATATTACAGGTGAAAAGGGTGTCAATCAGTTGGCGCATTTCAACAGAACTTAGTTTTACATGATAGTCTATAGCAGCAGCCCTTGCCATTGAAAAAGCCATTTTTTCATTCACATCTGCCTCTACATTACCTTCCGTATTTTTGTAGTTTTCTAAAAATTTCTCAATAATTATTTTTGGATCCATATTTTCAAAAAATGCAGGACTCGCATTTATTACAAAACTATTTTTGCCAAAATTTTGAATATCATAACCAATATTTTGTAATTGTTCTCTTATTTCATTTAAAGCTACTGTGTTTTCTTCATCAAGGTTTAAGGTAGTCGGGAATAAACTTATTTGCGAAACAGATTGTTGGTTTTCAAGTGCCGATAAAAACTGCTCGTATAAAATACGCTCATGTGCCCTTTTTTTATTAATTAACATTAATCCGGATTTTACCGGGGTAACAATATATTTACCCTTAAGTTGAAAAATATTGTCTGACTGTTGGGTCTGAACATATCCCGACTCGTTCATATCTGTATTAAATAGTCTTTTTTGCTCTGTTTCCTCCTTTTCAATGCCTTCATAAAGCGATTCCCAATTCTGTGGTACTTCTTGTTTTTTGTAAGTTCCTGGTGAATACTGATTATTTGACTCGTTTTCAGTTTCAAAAGGGTTGTAATTGGGGTTTATTCCAACCTGTGGAGAGTTAAACTCATTAGTTTTTTTTAAAATAGGGATATCTAAAGAACCTTCCTGGTCAAAATCAATTGAAGGGATAATATTGAATTTACCCAAAGCCTCTTTTATCGAAGCTCTAATTATTTGAAAAACAGCAGGTGAGTCTTCAAATTTTATTTCGGTTTTAGTAGGATGAATATTTATATCAATTTTATCGGGGTCAATATCAAAGTAAATAAAATAAGC
>JAOZNO010000294.1 GCA_029933755.1 Bacteroidales bacterium
GTTTGATTTTGAAATTGAGATGATTTTTGAAATTGATGCCGTATTTTTTGTATATTTGTAACACTTGTTATTATTTATAATCTAATAAAATCGTTTCAACCAACAATCTATGGAGCTTGTATATAATAAAATAGGTGAAATAAATAAGGTTTGTAAAAAATATCATATATCATTGCTTTATGTTTTTGGTTCAATATTAACGAATAAATATAATGATGACAGTGATATTGATTTTGTTGTATACTTTGAAGAAGTTCCACTTTTAGAATATGCCGATAATTTTTTTGACTTTTTAAATGAATTAGAACTAATTTTCGATAAAAAAATTGATTTAGTTTCAGGGAAAGCTATGAAAAATCCATATTTTATAAAAGAAGTAGAACGAACAAAAAAACTTGTATATGGACATAGGAATAAAGAAATCATTGTTTGATGTAAAGTCTTCAATTGAAGCAATATTTTTCCACTTGAATGGAAATAGAAACTTTTTTGAATACAAAAAAATCTTACAGTAAAAAGAGCCATTGAAAGAGAATTAGAAATAATAGGTGAAGCGATTAATAGGATATTGAAAATAGAACCTGATTTTGAACTCAACAACGCAAAGCGCATTGTCAGTTTAAGAAACTATATCATACACGGTTATGATGCTATTGATGATGAAACAATTTGGGCAATTATTAATAAGCATGTGCCTGAATTAGAAAAAGAAATCAAAAAACTTCTTACCGAATAATTATCAATAGTTACTATTGTTTTAGGCCTTTTTGCCAATATTTTTGGTGTGGGTATTGCTTTGAGTATTGTATCTGTTGTGGTTTTTTTGTTGGGTTTGATTTTGAAATTAAAGAAAACATATAATAAAGAATATGAAGAGAGAATAGATCTATTTCAACAATTAAAAAAACGCCACAAATACCACATTTGCAACGCTTTATAAATTTCCGTTCAGGCTACTTAAAGATAAGTTAACTTACTTCCAGGGATTCCATTTCATTGTTAATTTATTTCTGGTGCGGCTTTTCCCTAATGTGGTATTTTTCTGGTAATAGCTTACTCCATCTTCTTCAAAATAACATACAACGGTTTCAACTTTATGTTTTGCATTTGGACTATTGTCATAGCTTATTAGTATTGTTTTATTTATTATTCCATCCTTTCTATATAAATAACGACTAACATTTCTATCTTCATTCAATTCAACAATATAATTCCTATTTAGTTTTTTTGTAACATTGGTAAATTCCATACTTTTCATGTCGAAATTACTATCAAATTCAAAAATAAAAGTACCATCAGAATAAACACTCTCAGGTTCATTTTTCTTCACCACTATAAATTTCCGGCCTTGCCTGCTAAGAGAATAAGTAACTGTGTGGCAAACTTTATTCATACTCTCCCCTGTCTCTCGACCGCAGTAATTAATAACCCGATAACTTGAAAGCACACCATCCGAAAAATAGTCAAACTCTTTAATCATCTCTATATCTGCATACAACAAAGCTCCTTTCTTATAATTTTTTGTTGCTTCAAAATATTGCACATATTTTTTCAACTTCACCACTCTTCCTTTTCGATCAAAAAATACCGAATCAATAGGGAATTTGTAATAGTTTCCAGTTCGTTTTTTCAAAATAGTACTTCGCCCATTCATTCTAACTATTCTTTCATTAGAGCTATACTTAAAAGAATAATTCATTTCAGGTGAACGCACAGAAATAACTTTTTTATTGACAGTATCTATTTTTAACCTAAATGAACTTCCCGATAGTTTAATTGTAGGTCTCCAGGGAGAGTATGGCGCATCAACTTTTTGTGATAAAAGTCTGTATGTAAAATTACTTAAAGTTGAATCTCCAATAATATTAATCGGGTCGGTATAGATTATAATTTCTTCATTGACAGACTTTATTGCAGCCGCAATAAGCTTTGGAAGTTCTTGTTTTAAAAAAGTCAGAGAATCCAATATTTGCTTTCTATGGTATAATGAATCTTTGACAAATGTTTCCCTGGCGATGAGTGAGTCTGTAATAAATTCTTGCCTTTTTATAAGCGCTGAATCAGAAGAAAAACTCGTTGTGTCATTTTGGATAATCAAATTGGGATTTTGTTTTTCGCTGTTTTGGGTTGTATCTTGATCTATCTGGGCAGATACTTGAGAGAAACTTAGTAATCCCAAAAAAATGATAATAATTTTTCGTAACATACAATTTATTATTAATAAGATTCGATCTTTGACAAATTTAATAATAAAACCAATGAGTTATATAATTTAACATTAAAAATTAAAAAAGAAGTGGTGATTGAGAAGGGCAATCGGGTTTAAACTTTTTGGCCACAATCATAATAAAGCTTGTTTTAGAATACCCCCCATTTTGAACGGGGATGTGGCACGGCTAGTTTATTATGAAAAACTGCAGCTTTTTTGATAGCAATTTGCAAAATAAATCTTAATTCTATGCTAAAATAGCCATAAAATACAATCATTTTTTCGGTATAATTTATATATTTGGTAGGTTCCCTATAAGCTTGTGCGTGTAGCATCATTACATCTTTAAAAAGCAAAAAAGGAATGAGCAATATTTTACAAGCGTATAAGAAGGCAAAGCGACCCTAGCTACAATCTCATATGATTTAAAACCAGATTTATTAACAATTATAGATCATTAAATACTTCTTTTGGCGCATTCAAAAATAGCATAAATTTTTATCTGTTTTATTGTTAAGATTTTTTTGTCCCCCAACTTAACCATATCATACCAATAGTAGCTGAAATAAATGAGGCCGCCATTATACCAACTTTAGCAATTTGCTTAAATTCTTCATCTGCAAAGGCAAGGTCAGAAATAAACATTGACATAGTAAAGCCTATTCCGGCTAGAAAAGCTACACCATAAATTTGTTTCCAACTTACTCCTTCAGGAAGAGATGCTATTTTTAACCAAACGGTGATGTGTGACAATAATGAAATACCCAGGAATTTTCCAAGAACAAGTCCTGCAATAATACCCAGTGAAATAGGATGTAAAAGCATTTCGATAACGCTTCCTTCAATATGAACCCCGGCATTGCTCAGCGCAAAAACAGGCAGGATAAAAAAGGCAACTATCGGATGAAGTGCATGTTCAAGTTTCTGCAAAGGCGTCTGCCCTTGTTCATTAAGTTCTTCAATTTCAGCAATTATATGAACCTGTTCTTTCGTTAAGAGTGGGTTGTCGTTGGGTTGTTCTTTTTTAAATTTGTTTATGTAATTTTTAAATTTTCCGATATATTCTTTTTCAGAGATTTTTGTTCGTGCCGGAATGGTAAGGGCTATTAAAACCCCGGCAATAGTTGCATGAACCCCTGAAAAAACAAAAGCCATCCAAACACCTGCAAACCCAATAAAGGCATAAAAAGCAGTTTTTCGTACACCAGCTAAATTTGCAATTATCAAAATACCGATAAAAAATCCTGCAGAAATAAGCTCACTAAAATTTATTGCATCAGTATAAAAAATTGCAATTACCAATACTGCTCCTAAATCATCAGCTATGGCAAGGGCGGTAAGAAAAATTTTCAGGTTGATGTTTACACGGCTTCCTAATAATGCAAGAAGACCAAGTGCAAATGCTATGTCGGTGGCCATTGGTATACCCCAGCCATCAAGATATTCAGGATGGTTGACCAAAACCAAAGCATAAACAGCAGCAGGAATTAACATTCCCCCAATTGCAGCAGCAATGGGCATTGATGCTTTTTTCATTGAGGATAGTTCCCCTCCCATTATTTCTCTTTTTATTTCAAGTCCAATCGTGAAAAAAAACAGAGCCATCAAACCATCGTTTATCCAGTGATGTAAAGAGCCAACCAAATTGATTTCACCCCAAACAAAACCAACTTTTAATTCATGCCATAAATTGTGATATGACTCATAAAATGCTGAGTTGGCCCATATTAATGCAGCAATAGTGGCAAAAATCAGGATAATTCCGCCATAGGCTTCTTCATTGATAAAATTTGAAATTTTGAAAGTGTTTACTGTTCTATTTTTCATTATTTACTGATTGATTAAAACTCTGGAAAATATGTTCAGCATAACCAAGTCCTGCCTCGGCATACAGATTAAAAACTACCTCTACTCCTGCCTGTTTTAGTTCCTCCATTTCATCACTATATCGTGAAAGGGAAGCGACCATTATTTTTTGGTTCATTTTTTCGAGGCCATTAATTACCTGCATATGAGTTGAGTGATTTGATGTAGCCAAAATGAGTAATCGTATTCTGGAGTTCGGCTTAACTCTTTGCCAAAACTCAATATCTGTAACATCGCCATGTATTACATTTAAATCGTCGGATAAATGATTTTTGATAGTCGACATACTTGAATCGATACCTAAAACCAACTGTTTGTACTTATTTTTCATAACATTATAAACTTCAGTCCCTGTTCGTCCCATCCCAAGAACCAACACTTCAGCCTCACCCAGCTCTATTGGTTCATCTTCGGGCAAATGTTTTTTAGATTCAAATACAACCAGCCGTTTTTGCCAACGGGTATAAAGTGCCTGGGCATGAATATTTAATGGTGATGCTATTATAAAAGATATGGACAATGCCAGTGCAAAAACCACCATCCATTCCGAAGAAATCCATCCATTTGCTATTCCGGCAGCACCAACAATTAGTCCAAATTCGCTATAATTTGCTAAGTTTAGCGAACTAAGAGTTCCTGTTCGTGCTCTTAGTTTAAAACGAGTCAACAACCAATAAAAAAGCATTACTTTAATTGGCAAAGCAATTATAAATATAATTGAAATCCCTAAAGTTTCGAGGTTGGGAAGCCCGGAAAGACCAATCGTGAGAAAGAAACCAACCAAAAACATATCCTTAAAGCTTAACATGGCATTGCTGAGCTCTTTTGCTTTTGGGTGTCCGGATAATAATATTCCAAGAATTAATGCCCCCAAATCAGGTTTTAGACCAACTGAACTAAAAAGCCAGGCGCCGCCAAAAGGAATAAGTATTCCTAATAATACCAAAAGTTCGCCATGACCGGATTTATTAATTATTGCTGCTAAAGGCTTTAATTTTATCAGCTGGGGTAAAAATAACAAAGCAATTAATGCCAGGGCCCAGGGAGAAGGCATTTTACCGGAAGAAAAAGTTAGAAAAATCACCGCAAAAATATCCTGCATGATTAATATCCCAATGGCTACTTTCCCATAAGTGGAAGACATAGAACCATTTTCTTCTAATATTTTTACTGCAAATACCGTACTTGAAAAACTAAGGGCAAAAGCTATTAATAAGGATGCACTGAGACTTAACCCATCAAACAAAGACAAGCCTATAAAACTGAGTGCAAAAATTCCTAAACCAAAAACAATCACCATTATTAGCATATGTAATGATGCCACGGCCCAAATTTCAGGTCGAAATAAACTTT
>JAOZNO010000295.1 GCA_029933755.1 Bacteroidales bacterium
TATTGAATATCTTTGCTTTAACTTTTGACGTTTCTTATTAGGTCAGTTGTTCTGATATTTATGAGTAATTTAAAAATTTGAGAACCCAGAAGGTTCAAAAACATCTCACGCCTTATTAAGAAATGCGACCTGTTTATAAATGGAATTTATCATTTTTTTTAATGTTTTAATTTATTTTCTGCCAACCTGAATAATTCATGTGTTTAGTTTGATGCAGATGTAAGGCGTCTAAACCTACCGATATAGTTTCCTATTTCAAAGATTTAGCAACGAAACAGATGCATTAAAATAAATACACTTTAGGAAAAAATGACAAAAATTTATTTTCTGCTGACAACACTCATAACCAACTGATATATTGTTAAATACAATATTTTTGCCATTTTTTATGAATTAATCAGGCTAAATGTTGTAAGGGTAAAATAATGATTAACTGTTATAGCTACTATAAATTAAAAAATGGAAGAACAATTTCAACATATTATTTTTAAATTTTTGTCAGGTGAGGCATCTAAACCTGAGCTTCTGAAACTAAGTGAATGGCTTAAAGAATCAGCTGAACACAAAAAAATGTTTGATAAAACAAATGAATTATGGCACTTAAATGAAAAAAAGCTCAGGAATGTTGATTTGAACATTGATAGTGCCTGGCAGAAATTAAGTAGCAAGGTGAAAAAAAACAATAACCGCTCAACTTATAAACCTATTTTAATAAGCAGTAATAAGTTTACGATATATAGAGCTGCCGCCGTTGCACTAATTTTGATTAGCCTTTCATTAACTCTATTTTGGATATCTGATAATTTCAATAATAGTAAAGTCAAGTTTGTCACTATTTTTGCCCCACTGGGAGAAAAATCGAAAGTCCAGCTTGCTGATGGAACAATAGTATGGTTAAACTCAGGAAGTTCGTTAAAATATGCTGCGGATTTTAACCGAACCAATCGTACAGCCGTACTTGAAGGTGAAGCCTATTTTGATGTTACTCATGATAAATCAAATCCATTTTTTGTTAAAACAAAAGATGTAAAAATTAAAGTGTGGGGTACAAGCTTTAATGTCCGCGCTTATAATAATGATAATATTGTGGAAACTACCTTGGAACATGGCTCAATTAGCATGCAGCTACCAAACCAGAAAAAAGATGTTTTTATTAAACCGGGGCAACAATTGTTGTTTTCAAAATCTTCTTCCTCTGTTCAATTAAAGAAAGTAGATGTAGATGTATTTACTTCCTGGAAACAAAACATCTTAAAATTTGATAATGCTGATTTTAATGAGATTATTAAAAAACTCGAAAGATGGTATGGGGTTCATATTCTTCTTGATAGTAAAATGAAACACTCTGAGCGATACACCATGACTATAAAAACTGAAAGCCTCAGGGAAGTTCTTAAACGAATAAAAATTACCACGCCAATTAGTTATAAGATAGAAGTAGATAGTGTATTTATTTATTCCATAAATTAAATTTTAACAAAAAAATGAATAGTATTATTATTAATACACCTTTTAAGAAAAATATAAAGAAAATAATACCTCAGGATAAATTTTCAATCCTGATTTTTAATCAATTTTAATATTAACTAAATCTTTAAAATCATGAAAATTATTAGTAAGTTTTTTATTCTCTTTTTAATGGTAAGTGTTACACTAAGTAGCTGTGATAATGATGATGATCCTCAACCAGCAGAATTTGCACTTGAAAGCTTAATGTCAGGAACAATAGACCTTTATGGTTCTGAAGTTGCTTCAAACGTACCTGTTGAACAGGAAATTACAGCAACATTCTCTGCTGATGTTGATGAATCGACAATTAGTGCCATAACATTAACCAATGGAGTGATTGCAGTTGATATAACACCAACTGTCAACGGTAAGGTAGTTACTTTTTTACCGGAAGGTGGATTAGCAACCGGATCATCTTACAAAATTGACATTGCTACAACTCTTAAGTCTATAGAAGGTGTAGCATTAAAAAGTACTGTAAGCTCAACTTTCTTAACAGAAGGTATTGGCTTAGGAACTCCTCCACAAAGTGCAAATCAAGTATTATACATCCAGTTTGATGGAAATGTAGATGACATTACAGGGCTACATACAGCTGATAAAGCAACAAACACTTACACAACTGACAGATTTGGAAGAGAAAACAGGGCAGGTTATTTTGCCGGTGCAAGTAGTGCAGGAACAGGGCAAATTGTTAATTTCCCATCAGGTGCTGACTTAATTTCTGCAAGTATGACCGTTAGCTTATGGATGAAAGTTGATACTACAGAATATACTGATGGTGCTTCAGTAGCCTCAAGAGGTGTTTTTGGTTTGGCTGCAATGAACGGGTATATGTGCGAATTTGGTTTTAAAAATACTGAAATCAGAATGGGTTTTCATACTGACCATATAAATGACGGTACACAAACTATATACGCAACCAATTGGGGAAATTATTGGGATAATGTTGATGGTAATTCATTCCATAACACATGGAAACATGTTGTTTTTGTTTTTGATGCAGCTACAAGAACTAAATCCATATATATTGACGGTGTTTCAATTGTTGATGTTCTGTTTGAACTATCGGATGATGGTAAATGGGATCTAAAAGGAATGGCTTTAAAAGAATTAGATGGCGTTATTGATGCAATGTCTATTGGTGCTAAAGCAGGTGTTGGTAATACAAAACCTGACTGGGCTATATACGACACTGCTGAAGATACATTCTTAGGTGCTATGGATGATTTCCGTATCTTTAATAATGCATTACAAGCTGCAGAGGTTGCAACATTGTACAATGCAGAAAAAGCTGAATAATTAATAAAGCAAGTTAGCTTAAGTTTAGGATCTCAAAGGTTTTACAATTTAATATAATTATAAGTGTTATATTTATATTAAACCTTTGAGATCCAATTAAAGAAAGTCCACTTCAGAAGTAAAATACTTATGTTCAAGCAATATTTCACCATATTTATACACATTTTCTTTCTCTTTTTTTTTCAAAATTGCACAAAAGAAAATACACCTGAAATTGTGCCTGATTTAAAATTAGAGTCCTTAAGCTCCGGCACAACTTCTTTTGATATTACCCAAGGGGCAACAAATGAGGATATCACATTTGATGGAACTTTTGTTACACAATTTAATAAAGCTGTCGATACAACAACTCTGGATGAAAGTATTTTTGTATTGGATAGGCAAAATGATACTATCTTTTTTAAGTTCCAAGCATTTGATAATAACAAAATGATTACTTTGGAAGCAACCGAAGCATTCACTCCTCTTGAAATTTATCATATCCTTTTTTCTGATAAACTAAAAGGTATGGATGGTAGTCAATTTACACCATTAAGCATTCAATTTTCAGTTAGCAATACACCCTTGATTCTACAAGAAGCTACAGCCGCTGATACCATTAATTTATTATCAGAAAATAGGGTTATAAATGTTCCTTTAAACTTATCTTTTAAGTTAAGCTTTGACGAAGCTCTTAATAAAGAAACTGTTACCAATAGCAATATCCGTGTTTCAGTCAACGGCTCTGTTGTGCCTATCCGTTTTTCATTTAATGATAATCCAAAAGAATTTCTAATTAATGCAGACCAAAATATTGATCATTTTTCAAAATGTTTATTATATATTAACGATAAATTAGAAGGTGTAAATAAAGAAAAGTTTGAAGGTTTATCCAAAGAATTCTATTCTGTGCTAGACTCTACTCCAAAATTTCCGGTCATCTCGGATGATGAACTTCTATTAAAAATACAAGAACAAACATTTAATTATTTTTGGGATTTTGCTCATCCGGTAAGCGGATTAATTAGAGAACGAAACACATCGGACAACCTTGTAACTATTGGAGGTTCCGGTTTTGGTATAATGGCTATTTTAGTAGGTATTCATCGTGGATTTATTACAAGAGCTGAAGGAATAAACCGCCTAGAGAAGATCATAATTTTTTTAAATGAAGCAGATCGCTTTCACGGTGTATGGCCACATTGGATGAATGGTACAAACGGTGAAGTTATTCCTTTTAGCTCAGATGACAATGGTGGTGATTTAGTTGAAACAGCTTTTATGGCGCAAGGACTATTAACTGTTCGCCAATTTCTGAATTCAGCAGACTTAAAGGAAAAAAACATCATTGACACAATAAACAAAATATGGAATGAAATTGAATGGGACTGGTACACGCAAAATAATCAAAATATATTATACTGGCATTGGTCACCGAATTTTGAATGGGAAAAAAACATGGGTATTAAGGGCTGGAATGAAGCATTGATTGTTTATGTATTAGCAGCTAGTTCCACAACCCACACTATTGATCCAGATGTATATCATCAAGGCTGGGCAAGAAATGGGAATATGGCTAACGGAAATCAGTATTATGGAATTGAACTTCCTCTTGGTCCAAATTATGGTGGTCCTTTATTCTTTTCTCATTATTCATTCTTAGGTTTAAATCCGAGCGACCTTTCAGATACCTATGCAAATTATTGGACACAAAATAAAAGCCATTCACTTATCAATAGGGCACATTGTACACAAAATCCTTCTGATTATGTTGGTTATAGTGATAACATGTGGGGACTTACTGCCAGTGATGGCAATACAGGATATTCAGCACATTCACCAACGAATGATCGTGGTGTTATAAGCCCAACAGCAGCCATTTCTGCTATACCATATACACCTGAAGAATCAATGGAGGCAATCCGATTCTTCTATTATGTTTTAGGCGATAAATTATGGGGGGAATACGGATTTTATGATGCCTTTAATATTACCGAAAACTGGTATGCAAGCTCAAGCCTGGCTATTGATCAGGGTCAGATAATTATTATGATCGAAAACTATAAAACACAGTATTTATGGAACCTATTTATGTCCGCACCTGAAGTTCATGCAGGTTTAGATAAACTTGGTTTCACATATTAACTTAAACTACTATTTATTAATATTTGAAATGATTTTTTTTTAATAGATGCCACTCTGATTGTTTGCAAACCACGAAACATCAGAAACATAACTCTTAACAATAAAAAGTAATGATATTCTAACATACTAATACTAATCTTATGAGAAATTTTATTGCACTATTATTCTTGCTTCTCTTGGCAAGTACAACCTGGGCTCAAACACAACAGGTTATGGGAACAATTACCAGTTCCGAAGATAATGAGCCAATTCCTGGAGTATCTATTATGATAAAAGGGAGTCAACAAGGGACAATTACAGATCTTTCCGGAAAATATACCATTGACGTAAATGCAAAAGGAACATTGATTCTTAGCTTTATTGGTATGAAAACGGAAGAAGTCCTTGTATCCGGCAGAAATCAAATTGACATTGTTATGCAAAATAACATGATAGGTGTAGACGAAGTGATCGTTGTAGGATATGGTCCTCAAAAAAAGAGT
>JAOZNO010000006.1:0-10346 GCA_029933755.1 Bacteroidales bacterium
ATTGTGTAAAATCCATTGGCAATAAAAATTGTATAATTCTGATTTCCATTTTTTTTAATAGAATTCTGAACGGCAAGTTTTGCCCTTTCTAAACTTTCAAATGGTTTTTCTTTTGTTCCCGGATCTGCATCATTCCCATTTATTGAAATATAAAAATGAATTTTCTTTGATGGTGATGCATATAGACTGACATTAAGTACAATAAAGCTAATTGTCAAAACTATTTTTAAGAAATAAGTAGTTGACCACTTTTTATAATATCTAGATATTTGTCTATTTTCAATCATCTTTGTTTGATTAATGGGTATTACTGATATTAAAACATATGTTTGGCATAATTAAGACCTAAGGCATCATATCTTTTCTTAAATACATTCATTCGTTTTTTAAAATCACCCCAATTTTTTCCTTCTTCAGGCGTCCATAAAACTTCAGATAGAGCACTCATTCTGGGCAAAATCATGTATTCTACCTGTTCTGATGTGGTGATGTATTCTGTCCAAACATTAGCCTGAGCACCTAATATGTATTTTGCCTTATCTTTGCTTAATTTTTCAGGTATAGGATTATATTCATATACTTCTTTAACCGGCGTATAACCACCAATAGCCAGTGGTTCTTTCTTCTTCTTTTTAGATTGATAATGATCAAAATAACAATAATTACCCGGTGTCATTACTACATAATGATTTTGCTCAGCAGCTTCTATCCCACCGGATTCGCCCCTCCATGACATTACGGTTGCATTTGGTGCCAAACCACCTTCCAGAATCTCATCCCAACCAATTATTTGTTTTCCTTTGTTATTAATGTACTTTTCCATCCGTGTAATAAAATAAGATTGCAACTCATGCTCATCTTTCAATCCTTCTTTTTTTATTAAATCTTGTGCCAGTTTGCTTTCTTTCCATGCTTTTTTAGGACATTCATCCCCACCAATGTGAATATATTTGCTCGGAAAAAGCTCTACTACTTCATCAATAACATCTTCTAAAAACTTAAAAGTCTTTTCACTTGGGCAGTAAACATCATCATAAACGCCCCATTTTGTTCCAACTTTATAATCCTTATCCTCGCAACCAAGCCATGGGTATGATGCTAAGGCAGCCAATGAATGCCCTGGCATTTCAATTTCAGGAATTATTTCTACGAATTGCTGTTGCGCATAAGCTACAATTTCTTTAATATCTTGCTGTGTATAGTAACCACCATAAACTTTGCCATCATAATTCTTATTGTCATTTGTTTGCTTACCTATAATTGTTTCAGCCCTTATAGAACCAACTTCTGTTAATTTCGAATATTTTTTTATTTCAATTCGCCAGCCCTGGTCTTCAGTTAAATGCCAATGAAATACATTCATTTTATGCATGGCGATCAAATCAATATATTTCTTGATAAAATCGACAGAAAACAAATGACGACCCACATCTAAATGCATTCCACGGTACTTGTATTGTGGTTTATCATTTATTGATACATTTTTTACTTGTATTTTAGACAAATTTATTGAGCTGGATTCTATTGCTGCGGGTAACATCTGTCTCAAAGTCTGGATTCCGTAAAATATCCCCCGTTCTGTTTTGCCTGAAATCAATATTTTATTGTTTTCAATGAGTAAATTATATTCCTCATCACCACTAATGTTTTTATCAATAATTAATGAAATATTGTTTACTGATAAAAATTCAGTATCAGCAATTTCAATTTCACCATCTAATGCTTTTGACAGCAAGCTGGATAAATAATCAGCTGTACCTATGAGCTCTTTGCTGCTTATGATTTTTGTTTTATTTGTAATTGTAAAATTACCTTCAAGCACTTTAAGATGCAGAGGTTTTGGAATAATTGATATTTTCTCATCATCAGTATTAGCCGCCTTACTTATATTTGAGTTCATTATAAAGACTGAAACCAATATGATGACAATAAGACTTTTAGTGTAATTTAAACTTTTCATATATTTATATTTTAAGCATTAAAAAATTAATTTATTTCCATTTGATAACAAATGTCCTCGCAAAACTTAATTCACATCCTCATTTTCCATAAGAGAAATTAGCCTTTTTATTATATCAGGATACTTTTTTGCAAGATTGTTCTTTTCGTATGCATCATTTGATAGATCATAAAGTTCTATCTTATTATTTATCTTTAAAATTTTCCAATCGCCTTGCCGTAATGCTTGTTTGTTTTTAAATTCCCAATAAAAAACTTGTTTGGTATTGTCCTGTGGTTTGCCAAGTAAAGATGGCAGATATGAAATACCATTCATTCCTTCGGTAACGGGAACATTCAATATTTCACACACAGTTGGCATAAAATCCCAAAAAGCAGTAATACAATCCGATTTAGTATTGGCGTCTATTTTATCAGGCCATTTTGCTATGAAAGGTACGCGTATACCACCTTCATACAGGTCTCTCTTTATACCTCTTAAACCTCCTGTACTGTTAAAAAACTCAGGGTCTGCACCACCTTCAGCATGTGCGCCATTATCGCTTGTGAATATTAACAAGGTGTTTTTATCAATACCCAGCTCTTTAAGCAGTTGATTAATTTCACCTACATCGCTATCCATTTGTGAAATCATTGCAGCGAAGGTTGCTCGTGGATTTTTCATTGTTCTGTATCCACTGAATTTATTTCTAAATAGCTTTTCAGGATATTTCCCATCAAATTTGCTTAGCCAATCTTTTTCGGCATCTAAATCGGCATGTGGAACAGCATAAGTTATATGCAAAAAGAAAGGTTTTGTTGCATTTCTTTTTATAAATATTTTAGCTTGTTTGGTAAAAAGGGATTGACTGTGCTGTTTTCTATTCTTATTTTTGTTACCTTCCAAATAGATCTTTTCGTTATTTTTCCATAAATATTTGGGGTAATGCCTATGAGCCTGCATTTGCGAATGATAACCATAAAAATAATCGAAGCCTTGGTTTATCGGTGAGCCACTGTTTGTAGGATTTCCTAGCCCCCATTTACCAATTAAAGCAGTGCTGTAGCCTTTCTCCTTAAAAACACGAGCAACAGTAGGGGTATTGTTGGGTAATGGAAAATCGCCAGGATAATTTTTGTTAACCAGACCTTTCCCGGTATGTTTACCAGTCATTAAAGCACATCGTGAAGGTGCACAAACTGTTGATCCGGAATAATGTTGGGTAAATCTTATTCCTTCCGTTGCCAAACGATCAATTTCCGGAGTTTCAAACTTTTCCTGGCCATAGCACGACAAGTCCCCATATCCTAAATCGTCAACCAATATAAAAATGACATTTGGTTTTTGATTTTGCTCAATATTTTGTGCTTTTATCAAAATAGAAGATAAGAGCAAGACTATAAGTGATATATATTTTATCGAAAACATACTAATATCTTTCACACGTTTAAATTTTTGTTATGTTGTTTTGTGCATTTCTTTCAATTTAAAAATACTATTTTGGAGAAAGCTGATCTATTGTAATACTTATATCATCAAAAAGTCTTTTTCCATCTCTATCCATGAATTCTGCTCTCAGAGTTGCCGGTTCTACAGTCATATCTGCTGTAATCTTCATAAAAGTGTTTGGTACAACTGCATCACGAATAAGATTTGGATGTGGTATATTTAGACTTTTTATAGTTCTACCGTGTAATGGTGAGGTAATAAATTGATAAAGTGGATAGCCAATTTCTTCTTCTGTCTTATAGCACAGAACACGGGAAACATGAATATCGCCACCTATTAGTACTACACCAGAAATCTTCTCTTTGCCTATAAATCTAAAGAGAGCATCACGTTCGTACATATATGTTCCCCAATCATCCTTTTCCCCATTTTTTTTATCATCCCAAATCATCCCACATGCAATTAACTTGAATGTTGCTTTTGATTCAATAAGCGATTTCTTAAGCCATTCCCATTGTGTTATACCCAGAAGTGTTTTTTTAGAAGAGTCAGCATATGATGGAGCAGTCCATGACCACCAACGAGTATCTAAAAGAAAAACCTCAACGGAACCATAATTAAACTTGGTATAGATACCTTCTTTGCCATTACCAAAAGAACGATTGGGGCGATATTCTTTAAATGCTTTAAGTGAATTCTCTTTGCCTTTTGCTGTACCATCAGAATCATTATAGGCAAAATCATGATCGTCCCAAGTACCCCAAAATGGTATTGATTGGGCAAGATTCTGAAATTCTGAAAACTCTGAAAACTCACGATATTTTTTTCTTTGGGTTCTCAATTTAGTTGCATCAATATACGGAGAATCTCCTAAAATAACCAATGCGTCAATATTAGATTTAGAAATACGATTCCAAACTTCTGCTGTCCCTTTCTCATAACTTGTACCAGAACCAAAAGCAAGATGTACTTGAGTTTTGCTATTAGTTGAAGGGGCTGTTTTAAAACTAAGGTTATTATTTTTAGTTAATATAACTTCTCCTTTTTTTATACGATATAGATAATGAGTTGAAGGAATTAAATTTTCCGCTTTCCAGGTTATACAAAAATCATTGTCTTTTTTTGCTGTAGCTTTAAACATTTTCCAATTTTCACTACCCGTTTTTTTTACTTCTAAAATATAGTGTCCTTTGGTATTAAATCTTGCCCAAATATTCACAGAATTTGTATCGGTATGTCCTAAAAGAGGTCCAATAATTTGCTTTGAGCCTTGTCCAGACACTATAATAGAATGAAAAACAAATAATAATGTAGTAATAATTAATTTCTTAATAGTTTTAGCAAATACATTTCTCATAATTCTATTTTATTAATTTATTTTAAAATATAGTTTTAACAAAGATTTATTTAAAGTGCAATTACTATAATATTTCAGTTATTTAATAACAAATATCCATGCATAATCACATGGCGGATTTTTTCTTAAGTTTTCAGGAATATAAATAATAATTTTCCCAGTTTTTTTCTCCCATTTCAAATTTTGTTCATAGCCCAACAGCCTTATTGTAGATTTCCTTGATACTTTAAGCGATTTAATTTCTATTGATGCAGGCATTTCTTTTTCGCCTTTATCAGCCAGGTAAATGGCATTTTGTGTCCCATCTTTTGAAATGGTGAACCGAAACTTGCCTTCGCTAAACTTTTTTCTTCCTGTTGTTTTGTAAATTGCCGTATTATTTATTTCCATCCAGTCACCAATTTCTTTAAAGCGATCATAAATTCCTTCTGGCCATATTCCTTCAGGGCTGGGACCTACATTTAAAAGTAAACTGCCGTTTTTAGAAACCACATCACATAACATGTGAATTACGTTTCGGGCTGATTTATAGTTATCATTAGGTATATATGACCATGATCCACCAAGAGTAATACAAGACTCCCATGGTTCTTCAAAATAACGATCAGGAATGAATTGTTCTGGGGTTAGGTAGTTTTCATTCGGGCCTTCAATATCACGGTCAACTACAATTAATCCTGGTTGCTTTTTTCTTGCCATTGCCGCCATCTCATCCATTTTCAGATCCTGATCTTGTGGAATATTTAATTGTGTGTAACCTACATTTAAAAATTGTTTATTAATGAAATTGATGAGTTTTTTTTGACCCTTGGTAAGCGCCCTTACCCATCCGCCATCCATCCATAATATGTCAACCTGGCCATAATTGGTCATTAATTCATCCACTTGCCCATGAAAGAAATCTACAAATGCCTGCCAGCGTTCAGGATATTTTTCAATACGGTAATTTACATTACGGTCAGGTGTAGCAAAATTAGGCCACCAGAAATTTTCATTGTTCCAATCCGGTTTTGAAAGATAGCCACCAATCATGAAACCCTCAGCCCTGAATTCATTGAATAATTCTTTGGTAACATCAGCCTTAGGATTTGTATGAAAGAGACAAGCTTCCGAGGTGATTTTATAATCCGATAATTTAGTATCAAACATATTAAAACCATCATGATGCTTGACTGTAAATACCAGGTAGCGCATACCTGCATATTCAGCAGCTTTAGCCCATTTTTTCGGATCAAATTGCACCGGGTTAAAGGTAGTTTTTAAATTGATGTAATTTCTTTTAAAATCCTCATAATCGGGGTTTTCCCTTTTGCACCAGGCTTCATCTTCAGCACAAAGTGCCCAGGACTCTACAATACCCCATTGGCTATATGGCCCCCAATGCATAAAAAGGCCAAATTTTAGTTCACGCCAGCTTTCCAGCTTTTCTTTAACTTTTTGATCTTTTACCGGGTAATATTTATTCAGTTTTGTTTGTGCATTAAGAACAAAAAAATACGGTATAAATAGTATTAAAATGCTTATTAGTCTTTTCATTTGCTACGTTTTTATTTTACTAATTGAAAAACCGTTACAACAGCTGCATGGTCTGATGGAAAAATAATTGGATGATAGTCTAAAACTTTTGACTCAATCGGCCTTAACTGACTTCCTTTATAATAAATATAGTCAATTCGATCACGAATACCATATTTGTTTGAAGCAGAAAACGCCAGTGGCGACCATGTAAAACCGGGATCTTTCAAAGGGTCAATATTTAACTCATGGAAACTATCTTTCAAGCCTTTGTTTATCATCTCTTTACTCTCCGGCCATTCAATCACATAGCCATTGTGTAATCCTTTTGTATGGTCAGTCCAGTCAAGATGCGAACCACTGTTAAAATCACCGGCCATTATTACTGCTATGCTATCCGTATTATCAATATAAGTTTTAACTTCTTTTAGTATCTGTTTAAGTTCGGAATGCCTTGTTTTTCCTTCATCCTTAATCAATTCTGTTGCCGACATTTTACCTTCTTCAATATTTCGACAATAGTCAGGTAAATAATGTAACCAGGTATTAAGAAAAATAAGTTCTTTGTTTTGACTTAGGGCAATTTTAGCACCTCCAAAATTAAATGGTTTAAATGCATGAATGGTTTCCGTAATAGGGTATCGGCTCATTATGGAAAGGTTTGAGCTTATCAGATAGAAATAATAGCCAAGTGAATCGGCAATTTCCTCAGCTGAGCCGTAAGTTTCAATTAATCCAACAATGTCAGCTTGTGAGGATTTTATTATATCAATAACCCTTTCAAGACCTACATTTTCACCAAATTCATGACCACCATGCCATATATTCCAACTTAATATTTTTAATTGTGGATTAGCTGTTTCAGGTGTTTGAATATTCAATTTTCGATACTTCCCATACAGTTCTGCCACTTCTTTTGAAGAAATATGCCTGTTCCAGAGTTTTACTTCATCAATATATCCGTTAAAAGCATCCCATTGCCCATCAAAACCTGATTTTCTATTTGATCCACCGATAAATGTAGCAGCTGAATTTTCTATGCTTTTAAAGCCGGAAATATTATAAATAGCTACATTTTTACCATCCAAATACATCCACATATCTTCGTTTTCAGCATCCATTGAAAATATGATTTGATGCCATTTACCATCGTTTATTTTTTGTTTTGTAGTTGGTTTGTACTCAAAATTAGCTTTACCGTCATTAATTTCAAGAAACCAGGCACCATTTTCACGGGTAGATATTAGCCAACCTTTTTTACCATTTTTTTTATTTATCATATTCCCCGCAATAGAGGTTCCCATTCGTGCATTTACTTTTGTTTTTATCCAAATTTGAAATGCAAAAGAAAAATTGTTTCCATAATGTGAAAGTTCCTTGTCTTTTATTATCAAAGGCTTTCTGAGCATTGCATCTGATGATAAATCAAGTGCAAACCCATTAATACCAACACTATATTTCGGTTGCATAATATCGTAAATGCTACCGGCATCATAAGTTAATGTTGCTTTATTAGGAACTGTATTTGACGATGGTTCAAAGTCGAAATAAAAATTCGCCTGCTGTGCAAATAAGCTATTATTAAGGCCTAAGTTTATCAATACAATTATTATGGCTTTAAGTCTCATCTGCCTATATTTAATGATTACTTAACTGACAAAGAAATATCACTTTTTTCTGTTTTTTCTATTAAAAAAGAAATTTCTCTTTGTTGACTTTTGCCTAATGGCGAAATAATTAGATAGCCCCCTTTACTTCCGCTAAGTGGTTCAATAATACTACCATCTCTGTCAGGTATCATACTAATATTTTTTTGTGAAACTGCATCAAGATTTGGGATATAAATCTTAGTTGGTGCTTTGATGTTTACCTTTTCGTCCCATTTACAATTAAATTCACCAGTTTCCACATTATAAGAATAGGAAATAAGCTCACCTGAAATAAAAGCCGGATAAGGACGAATTAATGCTTTAAAGTAAGAATATTTTTCTGTACCCGGTCCATATGCCCAATATGTATTATTAAATAAATGTTTTTCGAAAATTTCGAGATTCGTATGGGCTAAGTCTGTACGCCCGGGTGTTTCGCCGCCGAGGGCGCCCCATTCACCAATTAAAACAGGCACATTCATCCTTTTACCACTTTCATGAATCCGTTCAAAAATAAGTTCCAGCCTGTCAGTACTTGAGTTAGACAGTTCATCTGTATCAACCAGCAAGTCATAACCATGAGCAGCATAAGCCACTAAAGGATCCACTTGCCCATTCGCCAATTTTACAGGCTCTAATGCAGTACTTACCCCACTGTTACAGAAATAACTGTGATTAAAAAAGAATATTTTTTTATCATCAACTTCACGGATGGCGTTTGCAACTTTTTGATAAAATGCTTGAAGTGGGCCTTTTTCAAAAGCACTATTTAGTTCATAAACAGCATCTACGACCATTGAGAATCTTTCCTTTGTAGCTACTTTTTTTAATGCTTCAAATCGGTTTTCTTCCCACATAATTGCAACATCCTGAGCCGTGTATTTCTTATCTGATTCTGATGATATTAATTCAGCATAGGCCGTAAAAAGAATTGGCATATACATCTGAGCCGCAGACCCGGCAAAAGGTTCATTCATAACATCGTAACCAATAACCGTATGGTTACCCACATATCTTTTGGCTACATGTTTCCATGCATTGGCATAATGATCCTGAACACCAATACTATCACTAACTTGGGTATTTTTCCAAAAATTATCCCATGATGTCTGAACAGCAGGACTAATCAGATAGGCATCGCTCCAGACACTACCTGTTATGTGAGGTTTTTCCTCATCCAATGTAGCCCATTTAGGTGCACCATCACTGTACTTAACACTAAATAAGTCCTGATGCATATCTAAAAAAACAAACAAACCGTTGTCTTCAGCCAATTTTATTTGCTTATCAATTTCCTGAAGGTATTCTTCGTTATAAACACCCGGCTCAGGTTCTAAACCATCCCAAATAATACCCAAGCGAATTACATTAAAGCCCCATTTTTTAAAGTTTTTAAATATTTCGGGATTCGTATACTGTCCTATATAATTTTCCTTTGGATTTTTATTAACCAGGTTCATTCCATTTAACAGAATTTGGCGACCAAAGCCATCAATAAATTTGGTGCCGTTAATGGTAACGGGTTTCGCAAGTATGTCGTTGTATTCTGTAGTTTTACTTTTTTCAGATGTACATGTTATTAATAAAAAAGCAAACATCAGGCTTAGTGAAAATAATAAAATCTTTTTCATGTGTTTATATTTATAAAATAATAAATGCTAAAAGTATACCCGTCTGACTGCTTTAAGCGGTCGAACGGATATGTTCTGCAAATAAATATGCCGTTTATTATATATTGTTATTTTTACCTAACAAAAAACTATTCTTAACAATCAATATTTTTATATTGAGTTTGTTAGCAATTAAGCATAACTCACTCAAACTGCTTAAAACACAAAACAGTTAAATAATTATAAAAAAAATAGCTTAATGAGAATCGTTAGATAATTATAATAAACAAACCACCTATCTAGGGCGGTTTGTTTATTTAATAAGCCTAGCCTTTTGGCTTAAATGTTAAAATAAAGAAATAAGATGGTTCTTCTATGCCAAGTCCCCCATTCTCATATCCATGAAAAAATACAGTCGCCACTAACTCATCGGCCTTAATACTTTGAATAATAACGGTTGAAGTATAATCTTTAATACCAAGAAACCCACCATTTGTATATGTAATATAATCAATACCTGTAAAATTAACGGTTTCTTCCACTCCATCTTCATTATTCCGGTCTGCGTCATAAACCGTATTAAGTGTTAAATTTTCATTTTCATGCAAAGTCCATGTGGCATTTGAAAGAATTGGAATCTTTAGAGCATACATTCCAACATTATCGCAATATCCTGCCTCTATTCCTTCTCTGGAATATACCCAACTTGCTAACACATTACCATTTTTATAATCAACTGAGTAAGCGCCATCTGAACCAAAAGTATACTCATCCTCGTATTCAGCTAAAAAATCGTAAGTTTCAGTACCACTTCTTAATGTATTCAA